>NZ_JBFRCS010000031.1:0-358 GCF_052113185.1 Leifsonia sp. YAF41 | reverse complement strand
AACGGCGGGAGTCCGGGTACACGGCCCGGTTGAATGAGTACCTCGATGTGGTTGTGGCCGAGGAGAAGCAGCTGGCGGTGCATTCCGCCCGCCGCGCCCGCGCCGTCGACGAGGCCCGGAGGTGGTCGTTGGTTTCCGACGAGTTCGTGCTGCGTAACCCGACGATGTCCGACATGGAGCGGGCCGAGTGGGCGCACCGGGTCTTCGTCAGCGAGATCGGCGCGCTGCTGCGGGTGCCGCAGCCGAGCGCGTCCCGGCTGATCGACGACAGTCAGACTCTCGTGCGCGAACTGCCCGGCACCCGGGCCGCGTTGGAGGCCGGGACGATCAGGGCCGCGTTGGAGGCCGGGACGATCAG
>NZ_JBFRCS010000030.1:0-381 GCF_052113185.1 Leifsonia sp. YAF41 | reverse complement strand
ACACAAGTTTGAAACTGACAGAACAAATCATTACTGACTTGCTTTGTTGTTATAAATGTTTTCCAAAGGAATCTCCTACCGGCAGAACCGGTACGAGGTTTTTGGCATTTGACATTGTGCACGCTGTTGAGTTCTCAAGGATCGGACGCACCCAACTTCAGGCCGAAAACGGCTTTCGCTCTGGGGCAACTCGATTGAAACAATTTCGTTCATCCATTTCCGAAGAAACAAACAAACTCATCAAACAAAGAATGAAACGAACAAGTCCGTTTGTGTTTTGTTTGGGATTGGCCCCGCTTGAGGCCGCTCAGCTTGCCGCTGACCGAACCTTTGGGGTGACAAGAGATGACTATACGTGGGTTTTCGCAGACCCCGCAAACC
>NZ_JBFRCS010000029.1:0-387 GCF_052113185.1 Leifsonia sp. YAF41 | reverse complement strand
TTCGAGCCGCGTCCGGGGCATTGAGGGATTAAGCTCTGAGAAGCTCAGCTTATGGAGGTATGGTCGCTCATGACCGAGCTGACCGACCATGAGCTGAAAGCGATCAATCTGATCATCGCCAGGCTTGCGCCTCTAAAGCGAGATCAGATGTTGGCAGACTTGGCCGCCGCCGAGATCGAGGTGTTGCTGGCGGATCGCTCGATGCTGCGATTTCACCTGCCAGGCCATGTTCCATCCTCACCTGGTCAAACCCCTCTGGGCCAGGTTGGCGGTCAAGGGGATGAGCTTCTGGACGTCGTGCTTTTCGAAGACAGCGATGGGCGTCTTTTCGAAGTCGAGCGGGTCCCGCCCGGGTTTTAACTGGATCAAACTAGCGCGGCCTGGACG
>NZ_JBFRCS010000028.1:0-390 GCF_052113185.1 Leifsonia sp. YAF41 | reverse complement strand
GTTATCCACCGATCCTGAGAAATGCTCGTATTCCAGTTCCTGTTTTGAGAGAATTGAAGCATGGAATCAGAGCCTGTTTCCCTCATCATCACCCCGACCACCGACACTCCGGTGGCCGCGGTCATGGCGCAGGTTCAGGCGATTCTGGTCGACGTGATGGCCGAACTTCAGACCCATTTACTGTCCGACGATGACGTCCTTGGCAGTTTGGGTGCAATGGAGGGCATCGGCCGCCTGGTTGATGCCGGCCGGGTCGCCCTGGCCGCCGATGTCGATGCGCGCTCCGACACCCGAACCCAGAACGAGTCTCTGGCGCGCAAACGCGGCTGTGCGACCGGCACCGACCTGATCACGATGGTCACCCGGGTGTCCGCCCGGGGTCCGCCCGGG
>NZ_JBFRCS010000027.1:0-408 GCF_052113185.1 Leifsonia sp. YAF41 | reverse complement strand
CCCCCCACCGATCGCTGCGCGATSGCCTCCCCCASRGGGGGAGGTTCCCGGTTATGGGGATAGAGCCCGGTCTATCCCCGGCGTTGGCCGAAAAGAGTTCCACGAACTCAACGCTCTACAACTTTCTCATCCTATTCAATCAGACGCGCTCAAACCGGCTGCATAATCAAAGCCGTCCCCGCCATGGGGAGGGCTCTTGGTACCGGCCCAAGCGTGGCGAGGACCGCATCGAGCGGGGCCGCAAGAAGGTCTCGGGAAGGCGGGACAGGGTCTGTTCGTGGATAGATCCGGGRCCCTGCGAACCCTTCCTGGACAAGCTTGCGGGTCGACAGGGCCGGGATCGTCAAACCGGCCTAACAGGATCAGCCGAGGCCGCCGCCGGATYACCGCGGGGCTATTGRTCCTGCC
>NZ_JBFRCS010000026.1:0-417 GCF_052113185.1 Leifsonia sp. YAF41 | reverse complement strand
CATAAGGGCTTCTGACGGATGCCTTGGCATTGAGAGGCGATGAAGGACGTGGCACGCTGCGATAAGAGCCGGGGAGGCGCGAGCACCCTTTGATCCGGCTATCTCCGAATGGGGAAACCCACCTTTACGGTCACCCGACTTGCTTCAACCTCGGTTGGAGCACGATCGGTGGATCGGACAAGGTATAATGATCTGAATACATAGGGTCATTAAGCAAACCCAGGGAACTGAAACATCTCAGTACCTGGAGGAAAGGACATCAACCGAGACTCCCGTAGTAGTGGCGAGCGAACCGGGACCAGGCCAGTGCTGTCGTGACATAAAGCTGAAGGATCTGGGAAGGTCCGCCATAGTGGGTGATAGCCCCGTAAGCGTCAAATAGCGACAGACTTGAGTAGGGCGGGACACGTGAAATCC
>NZ_JBFRCS010000025.1:0-424 GCF_052113185.1 Leifsonia sp. YAF41 | reverse complement strand
GACCCTGTCGGCGCTGACGGCCCAACTGCCCGACGCCGCACATGCCGGGGTCGAGCGGATCGAGCATCGCGTGGCCCTGACCAGCGACTGCGGCGAGCTGCTGTCTTCCCTTGCCCCGCTGGGAGACATTGTCCGCTACGGCCAAGCCCGACGCACCGACGCGGTGCAATTGGAGACCCTGTTCGTCCGGATCCTGTCGCAAGGCGCTCTGGCCCTGCCGTACGCGGTCAGAGGGCTGGACGCCGAAGCGGCCAAGCTTCTGCGCTCGGCGCTGCTGGTGGCCGACGTCGCGGCGGTGCTGGCCGAGGCCGACCTGACCGACTGGCGCGGGGCGCTGTCGACGGTGGTCGAGGACGAGCAGGCCGCGCCGCTGCTGGCCGGCGTCGCCGCGCGGTTGCTCTACGAGGCCGGGACGATCATGCCC
>NZ_JBFRCS010000024.1:0-587 GCF_052113185.1 Leifsonia sp. YAF41 | reverse complement strand
ACCGTCGGCTTCGGCCCATTCCGCGACGGACTCTACCCGCTCCGCGGCGGCGTCACTCCGGAGCTCCGCGGGGTGATGAACGGGATCTTCGACACGTACTTGAGTGCTCATTCGCAGCCGGTTCCGGCGGAGCCCGGCCGGTTCCCGACCGCCGAGGAACAAGCCACGCATGAGGCTGAGGAGCAGGACCGGATCGACGCCGGGGAGGTCATTCCCGGCGCCGACCAGCTCGAGGCCCTCGACACCCGCACCGGCGGCGAGAAACGCGCCGACATCCTCCGCGGTCTGTTCGACGCCGCCGCCCGGGACGCCGGCACACCCAAACTCGGCGGGGCGGCACCACTGGTGATGGTGCACGTGAACGCGAAAGATCTCCTGGACGGCACCGGGGTCGGTTGGGCCGACGGCGTCGAGGCCCCCCTGTCGATCAGCACCGTGCAACGCCTGGTCTGCGCCGGCGGGATGCAGAAGATCGTCTTCGCCGACGACGCCGGTGAAATCGTCGCCTTCGACCTCAAGCAACGCTTCTTCTCCTACGGGCAACGCAAGGCGATCATCGCCCGGGACGGCGGCTGCATCATCCCCGG
>NZ_JBFRCS010000023.1:0-1110 GCF_052113185.1 Leifsonia sp. YAF41 | reverse complement strand
TGTACTGCCCAGCAAGGTTAGTTAACCGGCTGATGGGTGGTTGGCCTCCGATTGCGGTGTGGGGCCTGTGGTGATTGTATTCGTGGAGCCAGGCCGGCAGTGCGTTGCGGCGGGCTGATTCGCTKGCGTAGAAGCGCTTGAACGCCCACCCCTCGCCCATGGTGCGGTGGAACCGTTCGATCTTGCCGTTGGTTTGTGGCCGATASGGGCGGGTCTTCTTGACCTTGATGTTCAGGGCGTGGCAGGTGTCGCGCCAGAGGTGGGATTTGTAGGCGGAGCCGTTGTCGGAAAGGACACGTTCGACGGTGACGCCGCGGTCGGCGAACCAGGCCACGGCCCGGTTCAGCACGCCAACGGCCGTGATCGCTTGCTCATCGTCGTGAATCTCGGCGTAGGCGACGCGGGAGTGGTCATCGATGACGGTGTGCACGAATGCTTTCCCGATGATCGGTTCGCGATTCTTGGTGCGTGGGGCGCCGATCGTGGCGGCCCGGTTCCGGTTGCCCTGCTGGCGGCCGACGAAGCGGTGCCCGCCGCCGTCGGGAATRTTGCCGAAYTTGGTCACGTCGACGTGGATCATCGCGCCGGGCYTGTCGTGCTCGTAGCGGCGGACGACTTCCCCGGTTCGCTTGTCGACGTGGGAGAGGCGATTCAGTCGGCAGCGCACCAGCACGGCGTGCACGGTCGAGGCCGACAGGCCCAGCTTCGCCGCGATCGCAATCGGCCCGAGGCGGTGCTTCCACCGCAAATGCACGATCTTCCGCACGAGGGCWGGCGGCGTCTTCGCCGGGGAACGGTGCGGGCGAGAGGACCGGTCCTGCATCCCGTCCGAGCCCATCGACTCGTATCGATCAGCCCACCGTTTCGCAGTCGGCCAGGACACATGGAAATAGGCGGCCGCGTGCGCGACCGGCCACCCGTCGTCAACAATCAGACGCGCGAGGCGTAAACGGTGCCGCGGAGTCAGCGCAGCATTAGCGTGGGACATGAGGGTCTCCTGGTTTTAGTGAATGTCTAAGCAACACCACTGTGAACCGGAGACCCTCACCCTTTCGTCAATGACTACAGCGAGTCGTCACACCGAGTCAACCAACGTCCCTGGGCAGTACA
>NZ_JBFRCS010000022.1:0-7456 GCF_052113185.1 Leifsonia sp. YAF41 | reverse complement strand
TACGTCGCCAAACGCACCCAAGAAGGCAAGACCCCCGAGAAGATCCTGCGCTGCCTCAAGCGCTACATCGCACGCTCACTCTTCAGGAAACTCAACGCGAACGCCACTTGACACGACCCATAGAAGCGTCGACAGGCTCGATCACCGGTAATCTCCACCCGCATGTCCACCCCAGGGTTGTGGGCAGGGCGAGGCCTTCTCGAAAAGCTTGATCTACCTCGATCAGCTTCCCAGGAGATCCTCATGACCGTTCAACTTCTCGCCAACGCACTGCTCATCGTCGCGCTGCTCTGCTGGATCGGCTATCGCCAGGTCACCTGGCAGCCCGTGTCGATCACCCGGATGTGGCGGATGCCGATCGCGCTCGGTCTGATCGGCCTGTTCACCCTGACCCGTGGCAGCATTGTCATTCACCTCACCACGCTCGACCTGGCGATCTTCCTCATCGAGATCGTCATCTCACTTGGTGTCGGCGCGGCCATGGGCGCGATGGCGACGTTCCGCCCGCTCGGTCGTGAGGCTGCGGAAGCGAAGGTTTCCCGCTCCGCACGGCGCGGCGGCGGTCTCATCCCGACCTTGGAAAGCCGCACCGGATGGATCGGTCTCGTTCTCTGGATCGGTCTCATCGCAGTGCGCGTCGGCCTCGACGTTTACGCGACGTCGCTGGGCTCGCAATTGGCTGCATCCGCCGGAATGATCTTCATCATGTTCGCCGCCAACCGCGCGGCCCGTGCCCTCGTCTTCGCCTACCGCGTCGACCGACTTGCTCCCGTCGCTGCAGCATGATTGTCAGGTGAGCGAAATGCGGGCACCCGAGCGGCAGCCGATGACGGCGACGGATGCCGCAGCGCGTGCTCGCGCATCGGCGCGCGCTGCATCGCAGCCGCAGAGTCTGCTCGGCCGAATCCTTAACCTGCTCGGGGCCGGCGTGGTCGGCTATACCCTTCTTATCGATGTCGGTCCGGCACTCTCTGCGGAGAAGCCGATCATCGTGATCACCGTCATCGCGGTCGTGGCCTGGATTGTCAGGGTGCTCGTCCCACAGCGTTGGGCGGCGGTCGCACTCGCCGCAGAACTTGTGATGATCGCCGCGGGCGCGCTGGCCGCCGTTCCCACCAATGGGCTCGCGATCGCCCCTGCATTCGCCGGTATCGTGATGCTGCTCGGCCGTCCATCGCGGCCGATCCCTCTCGGGCTGTCGGCCGGTGTCGCGGGCGTGGCACTCATCGCGATCGGGGCATTGTTGGCCCCGGCCCTCCCACTTCTCCTCCTCAGCATGGAAGGTGTCTTCGTGCTGGCGGCGGTGCTCGGGTTCAGCCGGCGCCAGAACCGCCTCGCCGACGCGACAACCCGACTCTTGCTCGAAGAGCGGGTCGCATTCGAGCAGGAGCGCGCCAGGTCGGCGACGCTGGCCGAGCGTTCTCGCATTGCCCGCGACATCCACGACGTCTTGGCGCACAGCCTGGGTGGTCTCGTGATTCAGCTCGATGCGGTGGAAGCACTTCTCGAGGCCGGTGAAGTCGAGGCAGCCGAACGGCGCGTGGCCGATGCCCGGGCTCTCGCCGCATCGGGCCTCGGTGAGGCGCGCCGCGCTGTCGATGCTCTGCGCGAGCCGGAGGCCGAGGCGAATGGGGCCGTCGCGCCCGCCGATTTCGAGCGCAGCCTTCAGGATCTGCTGAACGCCCACCGAACGCTCGGTGGCACGGTCGACTTCGTCGAGCGGGGAGATGCGCTCCCGCTGGATTCCGCGCAGGCGGATGCACTGCATCGAGGCCTGCAGGAGTGCCTCAGTAACTCGCGCAAGCATGCGCCGGGCCAGCCCGTCGAAGTGCTGCTGGAGTGGGCGGCCGCCCGGGTGGCTTTGACGGTGACCAACCGGATGCCGCGGAGCGGGTATCCATCGGGTCAGGCGTTAATCAATCCGGCGAGCCCTTCGTTGGGCCCAGTTTCGAACCCGGGGTCGAACCCGGGGTCGAACCCGGGGTCGAACCCTCTGTCGAACCCTCTGTCGAACCCGACGGCTGCGGAGGGTGGCGCCGAAAGCCTCGCCCGAACCGGCGGAGGTCACGGCTTGACCGGGATGCAGGAGCGCCTCGATGCGCTTGCACCTGGCGCCGGCCTGCGCGCGGGAGTCGCCGACGATAACTTTGTGGTGACCCTGGATCTGAACCTGGGCGGGCCGAGGGAAGGACCAACGCCATGATTGAGCCCGGCGTGATCCGCGTGGTGGTTGCCGACGATCAGGCGATCATTCGCGATGGTCTGGTCACCGTGCTGTCGCTGTTGCCCGACATCTCTATCGTCGGCGAGGCGGCGAATGGTGTTGAGGCTGTGCGGGTAGCCGCTGAAACCCGGCCCGATGTTGTTCTGATGGACTTGCGGATGCCCATTCTTGACGGGGTAGGAGCCACGTCGCAGATCCTGAGCGAGAACCCGGGAACAGCGATTCTTGTGTTGACCACCTATGCCGACGACGCGTCGATCCTGGGCGCCCTGCGCGCCGGTGCGCGCGGCTATCTCACCAAGGACGCGAGTCGGGCCGAAGTCGCCGCCGCCGTGCGTGCCGTCGCGAGCGGCCAAACGACCCTCGCCGCCGGTGTCGGCGACCGAGTGATCAACTCGCTGCTGGGCGCTTCCGCTGCAGCCGACGGGTCGGAACTCGCATCCGCGTCTGCATCAGAGATCTTCGCCTCCCGATTCCCGACGCTGACCCAGCGCGAACGTGAGGTGCTCGCTCTCGTCGGTGACGGCTTGAGCAATCCGGAGATCGCCGCAGCCCTTTTCGTCAGTGTCGCAACGGTCAAGACCCACATCAACGCGATCTTTACCAAGCTGGCGCTGCGCGATCGGGCGCAGGCGATCGCTCTCGTGCGTTCCTGAACGAACTGGTCATGTTTCGCTTCGATGGGCTGAAGCGGATGTCGCACGGTGCGGCCACGGCCGACCATGAGTTCGATCGAGCACGCTGCACAGTAAGTCCCGGGACGGCCCGTCGCGACGTCACCCAGGTGCGGCCGAAGTCCCCGGGTTAGCATCGAGTATGCCCGGTGAAAATTTGCTCGATCAGCCTGAGATTCTCCTCCCCGCAGAACCGGAGGTGCTCGAAGCGCTCAGTCGAGCGGGGCGGCACGAGCTCGACACCGTCGCCGCGGCGCACCCGACGTCGTCGCTCGCCTGGGCTGCGTTGGCCGATGCGGCCTACGCGAACGGTCGCATCCTCGAGTCTTATGCCTATGCCCGAGTCGGCTATCACCGTGGCCTCGACGCGCTGCGCAAGGCCGGATGGCGCGGGCAGGGCCTGATTCCGTGGCGTCACCAGCCCAACCGCGGCGTGCTGCGCGCGCTCTATGCGCTGCGTCGTGCCGCTGCTGAGATCGGCGAGACCGATGAGGTCACCCGATTGACCACGTTCTTGAACGATTCGGATCCTTCGGCCATTGCCCGGATCGAATCTGAACACACGGCGACGCAGCTGATCCCGGTGATCGGCCGCGAGAATACGGCGACCCCAGAACACTGAAACCCCGCGTCCAACCCGACCCGCGTGACGTGAGGCCCGCCTCCTCGCGAGGCCGTCCAGCCGGGGCCAAGCAGGCGCCCCGGTAAGATGGGGTGGACCCTGCGCTGCACGGCGCCGCCTCGGGGGCCGGCCAGCGAGTTCATCAGGAGGAGCACGAGACATGCCAGCGATTGTTCTGATCGGCGCCCAGTGGGGCGACGAAGGCAAGGGAAAAGCAACCGACCTGCTCGGAAGCCGCGTCGACTATGTCGTCAAGTTCAACGGCGGTAACAACGCCGGACACACGGTTGTCGTCGGCAACGAGAAGTACGCCCTGCACCTGCTGCCTTCCGGCATCCTGAGCCCCGGGGTCACCCCGGTCATCTCGAACGGCGTCGTCGTCGACATCGAGGTGCTCTTCGAAGAGCTCGATGCGCTGATGGCGCGCGGCGTCGACGTCTCCAAACTCAAGGTGAGCGCTAACGCGCACGTCATCACCTCCTACCACCGCACCCTTGACAAGGTGACGGAGCGCTTTCTCGGAAAGCGTCAGATCGGCACCACCGGTCGCGGCATCGGCCCGACCTATGCCGACAAGATCAACCGCGTCGGCATCCGCATTCAAGACCTGTTCGACGAGAACATTCTGCGCCAGAAGGTGGAGGGTGCGCTCGAGCAGAAGAACAACATGCTCGTCAAGATGTACAACCGCCGCGCGATCACCGTCGACGAGATCGTCACCGATCTGCTCAGCTATGCCGAGCGTCTGCGTCCGATGGTCGACGACACCGCGCTGACCCTGCACCTGGCACTCGACGCCGGCAAGACCGTGCTCTTCGAGGGCGGCCAGGCCACGATGCTGGATGTCGACCACGGCACGTACCCGTTCGTCACGTCGTCGAACGCCACGTCGGGTGGCGCGGTGACCGGTTCCGGCATCGCCCCGAACCGCATCGACCGCGTGATCGCCGTCGTCAAGGCGTACACGACTCGTGTCGGCGCCGGCCCGTTCCCGACCGAACTGTTCGACGAGTCCGGCGAGTTCTTGCGCGCCAAGGGCTTCGAGTTCGGCACCACGACCGGTCGTCCCCGGCGCACCGGTTGGTACGACGCCCCGATCGCGCGCTACACAGCACGCATCAACGGTGTCACCGACTTCGTGCTCACCAAGCTCGACGTGCTCACCGGCCTTCCGACGATTCCGGTCTGCGTCGCCTATGACGTCGACGGTGTGCGCTTCGACGAGGTGCCTGTCAACCAGTCGGACTTCCACCACGCGACCCCGATCCTTCAGGAGTTCCCGGGCTGGACCGAAGACATCACCGGCGTGCGCAACTTCGAAGACCTTCCGAAGAACGCGCAGGACTACGTGCTCGCGCTCGAGGCCATGAGCGGATCGCGCATCTCGGCGATCGGTGTCGGCCCCGACCGCGAGGCGATCGTGGTGCGTCACGACCTGATCGACTAAGCGAGCGTTTTCTGCCTGACCTGACCCGCCGCATCCACTCGGATGCGGCGGGTTTTTTCCCCCAATTCGGGGCGGGATCGGTAAAAGCGCATTTGATGACCCCCTCTGTCACTACGCTGAGCGCGGCCCAGTTTCGATGGAGGATTAGATGAGCCGAATGATGTCGTTCCGCCCGAGAGTTTCCGCACCACAGCTGCGACGTCTAATCGCCCTCGCCGTCGTCGTTCCGCTGATGTCGAGTGGCATCGTCGCTGGCTCGGCACTCGCGGCCACCGCCGCTGATATGTCGACAACTGTGACCACCGACGTCGAGCTTGCTGCAGCCTTCGACGCTGCATCCGGCGCAGGCAACACCGTGACCCTCGGCGCCGACATCGTCGCGGGCGGACTGACCGTTCCCGCCGGAGCGACCGTGACGCTCAGCTTGAACGGATATGAGCTGACCGCGACGGGCGCGCCGGAGCGAGCGGGCATCGCGGTGAGGGTCGGTTCGACGCTGAACGTCGACGGACCGGGCGAGTTGACGGCGAATGGTGGTGATTCAGCTTCAGGAATCGGAAGTCCGGTCGGTGACAATACGCCTGCCGGCGGTGCGGGAACCATCATCATTCGCGGTGGAACGATCCACGCCAACGGGGGGAGGCTGGGTGCCGGCATCGGCAGCGGTGGGTGGTCAGAGGGCGGAACCATCAGAATCACCGGCGGTACTGTGACGGCGCAGGGCGGCGAAGCAGCAGCTGGAATCGGCAGTGGTTACAACCGCGGCGTCGGATCAATCAGCATTTCCGGTGGATCGGTGATCGCTCTGGGCGGTACCGACGGGGCCGGCATCGGCAGCGGTGTTCAAAGCTCATCCGGCACCCTGTCGATTTCGGGTGGAAACGTCGCCGCGATCGGCGGAAACCGCGCAGCGGGACTGGGCGGTGGCTATACCAGCACCGGCTTGGCGGTCAGTATCACCGGCGGCTCGGTGGTCGCGGGCGGTGGCACGGGTATCGCCATCGGTGCCGGCGAGGACAACCCCGGTGATTACTTCGGTTCACTTTCGAACAGTGGAAATCTGCAAACCGCGCCGGGAAGCACACTTCGGATTCCTGCGGGACAAACCTTTGTCAACTCAGGAACGTTCGTGAACGGCGGCACTCTCGTCGTCAATGGAGTGCTCGAGAACTCGGGATCTCTCTCGGGCGGAGTAGCCACGATCACTGGAATCCTGGTTAACACTGGAACTCTTCCCTCGGGAATTGCGATCGACGTCCCGGCGCTGACGGTCCACTTCAATGATGGAGATGCCAGTCACGGGAGTGTCGAAGTCTATGCTCCGACCCTTCAAACCGTCATCGACGCGGGTGTCGTTGCCGAAAGGCCGACCCGACCTGCATACGACTTTGTCGGCTGGTTCACTGCGCCAACTGGAGGCGCAGCCTGGGACGCCGCGACGGTGCTGAGCAGAGACACCGGCCTCTTCGCACAGTGGATGATCCGCACCTACACGGTGACGTTCGACACGCGGGGCGGCAACATGGTCGACCCGCAGCAGATCGACCACGGAAATCTGGCAAGCGTGCCGACTCCGCCGGTGCGCGTCGGTTATGTTTTCGCGGGGTGGACCGCGGATGAGTCGGGCTCGGACGCCTGGGATTCGACCGTGGCGGTGACCGATGATCTGACGCTGTACGCCAAGTGGACAGTTCTGGGCCTGACCGTGAGCTTCGATTCACGAGGGGGCAGTGTTGTTGCCGAGGCATTCGTTGCCTACGGCAACACGATTGCTCCTCCTTCGGACCCGACCCGCGACGGCTACACCTTCGCCGGTTGGACGACGGATGCGAAGGGCTCGGTTGCTTGGGACCTGCGCGAGGGAGTGACGGCTGATCTCACGCTCTACGCGGCCTGGGAGCTCGTAGCGGTAACCCCGACCCCAACGCCCACCCCAACGGCGACGGCCCCGGCCGGATCCGGGCTCGCGAGCACCGGCTGGAACGGGAACCTCGCTCCTCTGCTCGCGCTCGGTCTGCTGATTGCGGGAATGACCGGCCTCGTCTTCGTGCGTCGCCGTCGCCTGCGCTAAACCGCACCACGGACTGCGCACCGTGCTGGCCCTCGAGGGCTAGTGCGCCCAACGGGCCTCAGCTTTTGCTGGGGCCCGTTTCTCGCTAAGTCGATGTCGTCCGCGCCCACGTTCGTCGAGCCGTGGCGAATGACGGGTTTGGGGTGCCGAAAGTGGTGATTTGCCACGGTTCGACGCGGGGTGGGGGCCGGGGAACTGCCCGGATGCGTGGGGCCGCGCCGGGGGAGGCCAGGTGGGGGCGGGTGGCGACACGCCCGGGATGAGGGTCGGGTTTGCGGGGTCTGCGAAAACCCACGTATAGTCATCTCTTGTCACCCCAAAGGTTCGGTCAGCGGCAAGCTGAGCGGCCTCAAGCGGGGCCAATCCCAAACAAAACACAAACGGACTTGTTCGTTTCATTCTTTGTTTGATGAGTTTG
>NZ_JBFRCS010000021.1:0-41311 GCF_052113185.1 Leifsonia sp. YAF41 | reverse complement strand
GGTCTTGCCTTCTTGGGTGCGTTTGGCGACGTAGGAGATGGTTTCGGGATCGCTGTAGTAGCGGTTGAATGCGGTGGTCCGGAGAGCGCGGTTGAGCTGCCGGTCGCCACCGCGGTGGAGCCGGTGCTGGGTCGTGTTCCCTGACGAGGTCCGGTGACCGGATCTCGAGATCGGCCTGCGAGGTCTCGACAAGCTCGACCAACGGGATCGTCGGCTACCGAGTCAGTCGAAATCGAGCGAGAGCTTGCGCAACAGCCCGGCGAGGCGTTCCTGATCCGCCGCAGACAGGGTGGCGAGCAGTTCGGCCTCGGCGTCGACGAGCCGGGTGATCGCGGCATCCACACGCGTGAGCCCGCCCGACGTCATGCCGACCAGGATGCCGCGCCCGTCGTTCGGGTCGGTTCGCCGCGTGACGAGACCACGTTCGACGAGCCGGTCGATCCGGTTCGTCATGGTTCCGCTCGAAACGAGAGTCTGCTGCAGCAGCAACTTAGGGCTGAGCTCATACGGATGCCCGGCCCGGCGGAGCGCGGACAGCACGTCGAACTCCCACGACTCCAGTTCGGAGCGCGAGAAGGCGGTGCGCCGGGCGCGGTCCAGATGCTTCGACAGGCGGCCGACCCGCGACAGCACCTGCAACGGCGCAAAGTTCAGATCCGGCCGTTCGCGCAGCCAGGCGTCAACGATTCGGTCGACTTCATCACTGGCGGGCATCCCTCTATTATCGCGGCTCTCGAGCGAAACCCCGGGGAAGATGCAGCGTGCGCCCCAGTGTTTGTCGGCAAATCGGAGCGTGTGCGGCGGTGAGTTGCCCGCAAAGTTGTGCCCACACCCGCGTGCGCGGCGCGGCAAGCCTCTCTGATCTGGCAGACTTGAATGCGATACCGGCCCCGGCCGGCGTCATCCGCCGTGGTGTAATGGCAGCACGACAGCCTTTGGAGCTGTTAGGTCTAGGTTCGAGTCCTGGCGGCGGAGCACTTTTATTGCCAGTGACGATCTCAGCGACCAGCATCACCCGCTTCAGCACCTGCAGCATTTACGGCCCCGATCACCCGGAACAGTACCTGCAGAACTCAAGGAAACGATATGACAGACCAGAAACTCGCCATCGTTGTTCTCGCCGCTGGGCAGGGCACCCGAATGAAGTCGGCGCTTCCGAAGCTCCTGCACCCCCTCGCCGGCATGCCGATCGTGGGCCACGTGCTCGCCACGGTGCAGACCCTCGACGCCGCACACATCGTCTCGGTCGTTCGACACGAACGTGACAGCGTCGCCGCAGTGATCACTGCGCAGCTGCCCGAGAGCGTGATCGTCGACCAAGACGAGATCCCCGGAACCGGCCGTGCCGTCGAGCAGGCTGTCGCCGCGCTCCCGGCCGACTTCGACGGTGACATCCTCGTCGTCAACGGCGATGTTCCGCTGCTCGACGCCGACACGCTCGCCGAGTTCATCGCCGCGCACCGCGCCGGCCGGGCATCGGCCACCGTGCTCTCCGCGATCTTCGACGATGCGACCGGCTACGGACGCATCATCCGCTCGGAGTCCGGAAGCTTCGACCGCATCGTCGAGCAGAAAGACGCGACAGAGTCTGAGAAGGCCGTCGACGAGATCAACGCCGGCGTCTACATTTTCGCGGCCGCCGAATTGCGCGACCAGCTGGCGCACCTCGACACCGACAACGCGCAGGGCGAGAAGTACCTGACAGATGTCGTCGGTTTGCTCCGTGCGGCCGGCTCCGACGTCACCGCGGTGCCCGTCGCCCACTCGTGGCTCGTGGCCGGGATCAATGACCGCGCCCAGCTCAGCGAAGCCGCCCTCCGCCTGAACGCGTTGATTGTGCGTGGCTGGCAGCTGGCCGGCGTGACAATCGTCGACCCGGCGACCACCTGGATCGACCTCAAATCGCAGCTGGCTCCGGATGTGACGCTGCTGCCGGGAACACAGATCCAGGGGGCGACCGTGGTCGCCACCGGCGCGATCGTCGGACCAGACACCACCCTGCTCGACTGCGAGATCGGCGAGAACGCCGTCGTGAAGCGCACCGACGCAACCCTCGCGGTCGTCGGTGCCGGGGCATCCGTCGGACCATTCGCTTTTCTTCGACCGGGAACGATTCTGGGCGAGAACGGCAAGATCGGAACCTTCGTCGAGACGAAGAACGCGACGATCGGCGAGGGCAGCAAGGTTCCGCACCTCAGCTACATCGGTGACACCGTGGTTGGCGTCGGCTCCAACGTCGGAGCGGGCACCATCACGGCGAATTACGACGGTGTGAACAAGCACAAGACGGTCGTCGGCTCCCATGTTCGCACCGGATCGCACAACGTGTTCGTCGCCCCGGTTAGAATTGGTGACGGAGCCTACACCGGAGCGGGAACTGTCGTGCGCAAAGACGTTCCCGCTGGATCGCTCGCGATCAACGTGGCTCCGCAGCGCAACATGGCTGGCTGGGTTCAGGCCAACCGCCCAGGAACAGACGCGGCGAAGGCTGCATCAGAAAGCGGAGACTAGTGTCGGAGATCAAGACCAAGGGCGAGAAGCGACTAGTACTGGTATCGGGGCGAGCGCACCCGCAGCTGGCCACCGAGATCGCAGAAGAGCTTGGTTGTGATCTGGTTCCCACCGACGCACGCACCTTCGCGAACGGTGAGATCTACGCTCGATTCGATGAGAGTGTGCGCGGCAGCGATGCCTTCGTCATTCAGTCGCACACCGCGCCGATCAACGAGTGGCTGATGGAACAGCTGATCATGGTTGACGCTTTGAAGCGCGCCTCCGCCAAGCGCATCACGGTTGTCGCCCCGTTCTACCCCTATGCCCGTCAGGACAAGAAGGGCCGTGGCCGCGAGCCGATCTCGGCACGCCTTGTCGCCGACCTGTTCAAGGTCGCCGGCGCAGACCGCATCATGTCGATCGATCTGCACGCCGCTCAGATCCAGGGCTTCTTCGACGGCCCCGTGGACCACCTCTTCGCGATGCCGGTGCTGCTCAAGCACATGCGCGAGCAGCTCGATCCGTCGACGCTGACCGTCGTCTCTCCCGACATGGGCCGCGTGCGCGTCGCCGACATCTGGAGCGACAAGCTCGGCGCCCCCTTGGCCATCATCCACAAGCGTCGCGACCCGCTGGTTCCGAACCAGGTCTCCGTGCACGAGATCGTCGGCCAGGTCGAAGGCCGCGTCTGCCTGCTCGTCGATGACCTCATCGACACCGGCCGCACCATCGTCAAGGCTGCCGAAGCCCTGCGCGCTGCCGGTGCGATCGGGGTCGTCGTCGCAGCCACTCACGCCGTTTTCAGTGACCCGGCCATCGAACTCCTGCAGAGCGATGCGATCTCGTCTGTCGTCGTCACCGACACCCTCCCGGTGCCGGAGGAGAAGCGCTTCCCGACCCTGACCGTGCTTCCGATCGCACCGCTCTTGGCTCGCGCCATCCGCGAGGTCTTCGAAGACGGTTCGGTCACCTCGATGTTTGACGGTGCTGCGTAGCCCGTCACCGCACTGACACAGAACGCCCGCGCCCCGGAGCAAGCCCGGGGCGCGGGCGTTTTTCTGTGAGCGCAGTTTGCCTGGTGTGCCAGGCAAACTCGACCGCAACAGGCAAGATCGGCGCACGGGTCTGCGGCGGATGTCGCGGCGTACGCGAGCGGGCGCATCCGGGTCACAAACGCCGAGGGTGACCGTGACGGTCACACTCGGCGAGAGTGGTGGTACGAGTACTGCGAACTAGTGCGAGGAACCCGCCGACTCGATCTCGGTGCGGTCGCCCGACCACAGCGTGTGGAACGTGCCCGGCATGTCGACGCGCTTGTAGGTGTGTGCGCCGAAGAAGTCACGCTGTCCCTGCACGAGTGCGGCGGGCAGGCGCGGGCTGGCCAGCGAGTCGAAGTAGCTCAGGGCCGACGCGAAGCCGGGAACCGGGATACCCGACAGTGCGGCCGTCGAGACGATCCGGCGCCAGGCCGCTTCGCCGTCGGCGACAGCCTGGGCGAAGTACGGGTCAACGAGCAGGCTCGTGATCGAGGAGTCGTTCGCGTAGGCATCCTTGATGCGGTTCAAGAACTGGGCACGGATGATGCAGCCGCCGCGCCAGATCGTGGCGATGGCGCCCTTGTCGATGTTCCAGTCGTACTTCTCGGCACCGGCGATGATGGCGTCGAAGCCCTGCGCGTAGGCGACGATCTTCGAGGCGTAGAGCGCGGCGCGCACGTCGTCCTGGAAGGTGTGGCCGACAATGGCGATCTCCGGGCGGGCCGTGATGGTGGCGCGAACCGGTCCACGCTGCTCGGGGTGGCTCGACACAGCGCGGGCGAAGACTGCTTCGGCAATTCCGCCGACGGGAACGCCGAGGTCGAGGGCGTTCTGCACGGTCCAGACGCCGGTTCCCTTGGATCCTGCTTCGTCGAGCACGATGTCGACGAACGGCTTGCCGGTCTTCGCGTCAACCTGGCGCAGCACTTCGGCCGTGATCTCGATCAGGTAGCTCTCGAGCTCGCCCGTGTTCCACTCGGCGAAAATGTCGGCGATGGCGGCGGGGGAGTGCCCGCCGACCTGGCGGAGCAGGTCGTAGGCCTCGGCAATGAGCTGCATGTCGGCGTATTCGATGCCGTTGTGGATCATCTTGACGAAGTGACCGGCGCCATCCGTGCCCACGTGCGTGACGCAGGGGACACCGTCGACGACGGCGGCGATCGACTCAAGGATCGGGCCGAGGGTCTTGTACGCCTCAACGGAGCCGCCGGGCATGATGCTCGGGCCCTTGAGAGCGCCCTCTTCGCCACCGGAAATGCCGGCGCCGACGAAGTTCACGCCCGTGGCGCGCACCGTCTGCTCACGACGGATGGTGTCGTGGAAGTCGGCGTTGCCACCGTCGACGATGATGTCGCCGGGCTCGAAGAGCGCGGTGAGCTGGTCGATGACCGCGTCGGTACCCTTGCCGGCCTGCACCATGATGATGGCGGTGCGGGGGCGGGCGAGCGAGGCGACAAAGCCTTCGATGGTCTCGGAGGCGACGAAGCCGGCCTCGGGGTGCTCAGTGGTGAGCAGTCGGGTGCGTTCGGGGGAACGGTTGTACACGGCGACGGTGTTGCCCTCGCGGCTGGCCAGGTTGCGGGCGAGGTTCGAGCCCATCACCGCCAGTCCTACTACGCCAATGTTTGCCTGTGCTGCGCCGGTTTCGGCCACGTTCGCTCCTTCAGGTTGCTGGTTTTCAGACCACGTCAAGGCTACTGCGTCACCGGTGCGGATGCCGCCGACGGCGCCTGGCGAGTGATTTTGACAGAGCAGATGTAAATGTTAGCGTTTGACATTGAAATCTGATTTATTCAACGCTGAACGCGAAATGAACAGATCCAAAGCAGCATCTGATCTAAGTAGCGGAGCGTCAATGAGTGATGAAATCCAGTACCCCATCTGCGTGATGGGCGTTCAGGGAAGCGGGAAATCCACTATCGGCCGGTCTCTCGCCGCCGCCCTGGGTCTGCGCTTTTTCGATGGTGACGACCTGCACAGCGTCGAAGCCAAAGCCAAGATGGCCTCTGGGCATCCGCTTACCGACGACGACCGTCTGCCCTGGCTCGCGCGCATCGCCGAGGTCATCGCGGATGCCGCCTCCCACTGCGAGCCCATCGTCGTCGCCTGTTCAGCGCTCAAGCGCAGCTACCGCGACCTCATGCGTGAGACGGTTCCCTCCTTGTACTTCGCTCAACTCGAAGGCAGCCAGGCCTTGATCGCGGAGCGCCTCTCGCACCGCAACCACGAGTACATGCCCCCCACACTTCTCGATTCGCAGTTCGCCGCGCTGGAGCCTTTGGCCTCCGACGAGGCAGGAACGCGCGTTTCGCTCACGCTCACCCCCGACGAGATCGTCGCGGAAATCATGAAAGAGATAGGACACTGATGACCGATCTAGAGATGAACTGGGTGTTGTCGACACCCGCGCTTCTCGGCGTTGCCGCCGGAGCGATCGCACTGCTGCTGGTGCTGATCATGAAGTTCAAGGTTCACGCATTTCTAGCCCTCATCCTGGTCAGCCTGCTGACCGCCATCGCCACGGGCATCCCGAACGCGGCCTTGGTCAAGGTTTTGACCGACGGATTCGGCGGAACGCTGGCAACAGTGGCGCTGCTTGTGGGTCTCGGCGCGATGCTCGGCCGGATGCTGGAAACCAGTGGCGGCGCACAGGTGCTGACGGATGCCCTCATCCGCAAATTCGGTGAGAAGCGTGCCCCGCTCGCCCTCGCCGTTGCTTCGCTGATGTTCGGTTTCCCGATCTTCTTCGATGCCGGCCTGGTCGTCATGCTGCCGATCATCTACTCGGTGGCTCGCCGCCTGGGCGGATCGTTCCTGCTGTACGCCTTCCCGTCGGCCGTGGCCTTCTCGGTCATGCACATCTTCGTGCCGCCGCACCCGGGCCCTGTCGCGGCAACCGGCCTGCTCGGCGCCGATGTCGGACTCGTGCTGATCTTCGGTCTGCTCGTCGCGCTGCCCACCTGGTACTTCGTGGGGCACCTGTTCGGACGCTACGTCGGCAACAAGTACAACATTCCGGTTCCGTCGATCCTGCGGGGCACGACCAACGACTTCGTTGACTTCGCTTCCGCTCCCAAGCTCGGCACCATCTTGACCTTGCTGCTGCTGCCGCTCGTCCTGATCTTCATGAACACCGGCCTCAACATGCTCGCCACGGCCGGCGTCGTCTCGCTCGACGACACCTGGGTGCAGGTGCTGCGCATGCTCGGTGAGACCCCCGTCGCCCTGCTGATCACCGTGCTCCTCGGCATGATCTTGCTCGGGTGGAGGAAGGGCAAGTCGTCCACCCTGATCGAGGCTGTCGTCGACAGCGCCCTCGGCCCGGTGTGTGCCGTCATCCTGATCACCGGCGCCGGTGGAATGTTCGGTGGCGTGCTGCGCGCCAGCGGAATCGGCAATGCGATCGCCGAATCACTCGATCAGATCGGTCTGCCGGTCATCGTTGCCGGCTTCGTGATCGCCGCCGTCGTGCGTATCGCCCAGGGTTCGGCCACCGTCGCACTCACAACTGCTGCCGCTCTCGTGCAGCCCGTCGTGTTCGGCAACCCCGACTTCAGCCCGGTGCAGCTCGCCGCGATCGTGTTGAGCCTCGCTGCCGGTTCGGTGTTCGCCGGCCACGTCAACGACTCCGGCTTCTGGCTGGTGAGCCGGTTCTTCGAAATGGACACCAAGACGACGCTGAAGACCTGGACCGTTGGTCAGGCCCTCGTCGGTGTCATCGGATTCGTCATCGCGCTGACGATCTTCCTCGTCGCCGGATTGTTCTAGTTTGATCGGGGAGGGGAAGCGTGCTTCCCCTCCCTTTTCTGTACCTGCTTGACCTTCTTTACCTGTTTCACCTTCTGTACCTGCTTCACCCGTTGCCTCTTGCTGAAAGGCGGTGCCCGATGGCATCCACACTCTTCGACATCACGGGGCGCGTCGCGCTCGTCACCGGATCCAGCCGTGGAATTGGGCGGGCCATCGCCGACGGCCTGGCCGAAGCCGGTGCGATCGTCGTGCTGAACGGCGTCAACCCCGAGCGCCTCGCCGAGACCCACGCCGACTTCGTATCCCGTTTTGGCGCCGAGCGCGTGTTCGCGCGCGCCTTCGACGTGACGGATGCCGACGCCGTCGCCGCCGGGATCGCCTGGGTTGAAGAGACCATCGGTCCGCTGCGCATCCTCGTCAACAACGCCGGCGTGCAGCACCGTGTGCCGATGCTCGACCTCGACGTCGCCGACTGGGAGCGCGTGCTGAAGACCAACCTCACCAGCGCGTTCCTCGTCGGACGCGAAGCCGCACGCCACATGATTCCGCGCGGCGAGGGCAAGATCATCAACATCGCGTCGGTACAGACCGACCTGGCGCGCCCGACGATTGCGCCGTACACGGTGTCGAAGGGTGGCATCCGCAATCTGACCCGCGCCATGACGGCCGAATGGGCCGAGCACGGTCTGCAGATCAACGCCATCGCCCCCGGCTACATCCACACCGAGATGACTCAGAACCTCGTCGACGACGAGAAGTTCAACTCCTGGATTCTCGGCCGCACCCCCGCGCACCGCTGGGGCACCATCGAAGACCTCGTCGGCCCGGCCCTCTGGCTCGCCGGCGACGGTTCGAAGTTCGTCAACGGGCAGGTCGTCTTCATCGACGGTGGCATGACCGTCGTCGTCTGATCCGTCCTGACCCGTCCTGACCCGTCCTCCCCAGTTTTCCCATCCGGCGAGACTGCAGTAGTGGCCGCTTAGATCGCATGAAAGCGACCACAACTGCAGTCTCGCGGTGCAACACCCACGTCATTTAGGAGTCGCCATGTCAATTCCCACTGAAACGCTCGCCGTCGTCGCCCACGCTGCCGGAGACCTGCGCGTCGACACCATCGCTGTGCCGCAGCCGTCGGCCGGCGAAGCGCTCGTCGAGATCGCCTACGGCGGTATCTGCGGCTCCGACCTGCACTACTGGCAACACGGTGCGGCGGGGGAGTCGATCCTCAAGGCGCCGATGGTGCTCGGCCACGAGATCGTCGGCACCGTCGTGCAGCAGGCCGCCGATGGCAGCGGACCCGCCGTCGGCACACTCGTTGCCGTCCATCCCGCCACACCCGGTGCCGGCGACGGCTCGGCCTTCCCCGCCGACCGCCCGAACCTGTCCCCGGGCTGCACCTACCTCGGCAGCGCCGCGCGGTTCCCGCACACCGAGGGCGCTTTTGCGAAGTACGCTGCGCTGCCGACGCACATGTTGCGTGCGCTTCCGGCCGGACTCACGCTCCGCGATGCCGCGCTCACCGAGCCGGCGAGCGTCGCCTGGCACGCCGTCACGCGGGCCGGTGACCTGACCGGCAAGCGCGTGCTCGTGATCGGCGCCGGACCCATCGGCTCCCTCATCGTCGCCGTCGCCAAGCGCGCCGGCGCATCCGAGATCATCGCCACCGACATGCACGATCTGCCGCTCGAGAACGCGGTGCGGGTCGGCGCCACCGGCACCCTCAGGGCCACGGATGCCGACGCGATCGCCGCCGTCGCGGCCGATGTGGTCTTCGAATCCTCCGGCAGCCCGCGCGGTCTGGCTTCGGCCGTGCGCGGTGCCGTGCGCGGCGGGCGCGTCGTAATGGTGGGCTTGCTGCCCTCCGGTGAGCAGCCTGCGCTGATCTCGCTGGCGATCACCCGTGAGCTCGAGCTGGTCGGGTCGTTCCGGTTCAACGACGAGATCGATGAGGTGCTCACGGCACTCGCCGACGGATCCCTCGTCGTCGACCCCGTCGTCACGCACGAATTCGCCGCCGCCGACGCCCTCGAGGCGTTCGAGCTGGCCCGGGACTCGTCGCGTTCGGGCAAGGTGCTGTTGCGCTTCTAGTCGTGGTGGGGGCTAACTCAGGAAATCTCCGAGATCGCGGCCGGGACATCCGCAGGATCATGCCAATTTCGAATCTGGCGACGAGGGATTTCCTGAATTAGCCACCGGTGCAGTGAAAAGGATTGGCCCTCGGCGGCTTGGTGGGGTCGACCGCCGGAACCGGCTCAGGCGAAATACGGCCGGGGCGTGTCAGCCCAGGTCGGCTCGACCTCGGCGATCGTGCGCCGCATGATCAGTTCCATTGCCGCCCGCGCCTTGTCGGGGTGCCCGCCCTGAATGGCGTCGGCGACATCGACGTGCCACTGCAGCGCCGTCTCGTGCGGCCGCGTCGGCATCAGGCCGAGGTCGGTGCGGCCGGAGAGCACGGCGCCGATCGGCTCATCGAGACTGGCGAACATCTCGTTACCCGAGCCGTGCAATACCAAACGGTGAAACAGGATGTCCAACTCAAGAAAGCGGTTGAGGTCGCCCGCGCGCCCCACGGTGCGCATCTGTGCCGCCACCGCCATCAGCTGCGCTGAAACGTCTTCGGGGCAGTGCTTCGCGGCCAGCTCGGCGGCCATCGGCTCGACCGCGGAACGCAGCTCGCTCAATGAGCGCAGCTGAGCGCCCTTGGCGTCGCCTTCGAGGCGCCAGCGGATGACCGTCGGATCGTAGGCATTCCAGCGCTCCGGCGGCAGCACCCGGATGCCGATGCGGCGCACCGACTCGACCAGGCCCATCGCGGCGAGCACCCGGATTGCCTCACGGACGACCGAGCGGCTCACACCCTGGGTCTGAGCGATGTCATCGGAGTGGAGCACGGTTCCGGCGGGGGAGCGGCCGTCGATGACTGCGCGTCCCAAGGCGTCGGTGACACGGTTGTGAAGGCTGGACGGCATGGGTGCAAATGTACCGCGTACGGGCGGTTCGGTCTGGGTGCCTCGCCCGCGGCGGTACCGAATTCAGGAGCCGAGCGGCGAGTCGCGGGCGCAGGCCGCGAATTCGGCACCGAAACGGATGCGACACAGCTCCGTTCCTGAATTGGGTACCGGCAACGTGGATGGGCCAGATGGGCTAGAGGGGGCGTGTCGGCGGCGGTGGCCGCAATCAGCTAAACTTGACCCTTGAACTTCGGCGAGGGACGCCGCTTCCTGGAAACAGGGTGCAGCATCCGTTATCGACGCGGCGAAAAGGCCTTCGGCTTTTCCTCACGCTGACATGCGTTCGAGTTGAACCAGTATCCACCGCGAATCTCGCACAGCGAATCTCGCAGCGCGAACTCTCGCGACAACGAACTGGGCTGAAGAAGCCCGCAAGGAGAACCATCATGGCTAACGACAACAAGGTTTCCGCAGAACTGCGCGAAAAGTTCGGCAAGGGCTTCGCTCGTCGCCTGCGCGTTGACGGCAAGATCCCCGCAGTGATCTACGGCCACGGCACCGACCCGGTTCACGTTGCTCTTCCCGCACACGAGATGACTCTCCTGCTGCGCAAGGCCAACCAGGTTCTCGAGATCGACCTCGCCGGCACCACACACCTCGCCCTCGTCAAGGATGTTCAGCGCGACCCGGTTCGCCAGATCATCGAGCACCTCGACCTCATCGTCGTCGTCAAGGGCGAAAAGGTTCAGGTTGAAGTTGCTGTTCACACTTCGGGCGAGGTCTTCCCGGGCAACAACGTTGACCTGGAGACCAAGACCCTCCTGCTCGAGGTTGAGGCCACCCACATCCCCGAGTTCGTCACCATCGACATCTCGGGCCTCGAAGACGGCGCTCAGATCCACGCCAAGGACATCCCGCTGCCGGCCGGCGCTTCGCTCATCACCGACGCCGACCAGCTCATCATCAACGTCTACGCACCGCGTGGCGAAGAAGAAGCAGTCGCAGCAGCACCCGCTGCTGAGTAATCATTTTCAACTGGTTTCGTTCTAAGCGGAGGAATCCCCTGGATACGAATCTCTGGCTCGTAGTCGGGCTCGGTAATCCCGGGCCCGGCTACGCCGGCCACAGACACAATGTCGGTCAGATGGTTCTGGCCGAGCTTGCCCATCGGGTGCACGCGAATTTCAAGAGCCATAAAGCCAGCGCGCAGGTCGCTGAGGGGCGCACCGCCCCCGGCGGGCCCAAGCTCGTGCTGGCCAAGCCGAACTCGTTCATGAACGTGTCGGGCAAGTCCGTGTCGGCGTTGCTGCGCTTCTACTCGATTCCGCCCAGCCGGCTGATCGTCATTCACGACGAGCTCGACCTCCCGTTCGACAGCCTCAAGCTGAAAATCGGCGGCGGTCACGGCGGCCACAACGGGCTGCGCGACATCATCGCATCCACCGGAACCGGCGATTTCATTCGCCTGCGCGTCGGTGTTGGACGCCCGCCCGGTCGTCAAGACCCCGCAGACTTCGTGTTGCGTGACTTCACCGCGGCCGAGCGCGCAGTACTGCCGTCGATCATCGACGAAGCAGCGGATGCCGTCGAGCTCGTTGCCGTCGAAGGTCTCGCCTCCGCGCAGCAAAAGGTGCACAGCCCGTAACTCTCCCCGTCGGGAGGGGATACTGGCCTCTCGACGTGCCGCGTGTGCGGTAGGAAGCGGGCAGGAAGCGCCCTCGCGCTCTAGCCGGACTCGCGGATTCGCAGAGGCGCGCCCACCGGCACCCGCACCGGAACGGTCGGCCGAGGTTGATCGAGAAGCGAGATCAGAAGCTCAGCGCACGCCGCACCGAATTCACGCGGCTGAAGGTCGACTGCGGTAATGCGCGGCGTATGAAATTCCATGAGCGGGCTGTCCACTCCCGAGATGAGCTTGATTGTTTCGCCCACTCGGTGATCGAGTGTGCGCAGGATTCCCGCAACACGAACGGCGATGCCGTCTCCGCCCGCGAGGATCGCATCGCAACCGATCGTCGGTTCGACCCACGGCCGAAGAACGCCGGCGAGAGTGTCATTCGATGCGTGGGTGTCGAGGACGAGCACTCGCGGCTCTTTCCGATGCTTCGCGCACCACCAGCGATAGGCCTTTTCGAGCTCAGCCGCCCAGGACGAGACCTGGTCGATGAGCAGCAACCCTGGCCGCTCAGCCCCCTGATGCAGAAACCGGTCGAACACCTCGACAGTGCTCTGAAAGTTGGGTGACTCGACGATTCCCCACGGATCGGGGAGGGTGACGTCTGGCGCATCTCCCGATACGACGGGAAGGTCCTGCCGCAGAATCACCTCGACCCCGGGATCGTCAGAGTGCGGCTCGACCAGGATGAATCCGTCGACGGACGGCACCTCAATACGTGGTTGATTCGAGATGCTGGGAACGATGAGCAACGACGTGTCGTGTTGCTGCAAGGTGTTCGCGACGCCCACGGTGACCTCGTTGTAGTAGCCGAAGTGCACGGCGGAATTGGGCATATAGAGCCCCACGCTGCCCGTCCTGGATTGGCGAAGGGCCCGACCCAGACGGTTGACCCGATACCCCGTGTCATCGAGAATCGCAAGGATTCTCTGCCGGGTCTCTTCAGAAACGCCCTTCTTGCCGTTGACGACCAAGGAGACCGCGGTCGTCGACACCCCCGCAATGTCTGCGACTTCAGTGAGTGTTATGGCCATCTGATTGCCTCCGATTGAAACGCTGCCTTCTCCTCGTCGGAGGAAACCACTCTGCCTCCGGTGAGGAGGTCTTGGCCCGAAGCCCACCCTTCGCTGACGCCGATCATCGCCCCCACCCGCTCCTTCGCGCATCGCCGAACAACTTTAACTTTATCGATTAAGTAGTTTTACTTGATCGATTAAGTGAATTGGTTGTAGGGTCCAGGTTAATCGATTTAGTGCCGTGAGGGCAACTAGTGCGAAGTGGCAGTCGGAGCGTGCATACGCGCCCTTCTGCGGCGTTGCGTCGGGTCGGAAATTTCAACGAATGAGGTTGTGCAGCGTGCAGCAATTGGATTTGGCTTTCGTCAACGGAAGCGTCTTCGACGGCCTGTCAGACGCCCCGGTCGCGATGAGCGTCGGCGTGCGCGACGGCATCATCGTGACGCTTGACGCTGCGCAGGTTGACGCAGGTATCACTCCGGCCACGCGTGTTGTCGACTTGGCCGGACGTCTGCTGCTCCCCGGATTCATCGACGCTCATGTGCATCCGGTCGAAGGGGGCATCGAACGGCTCGGCTGCGATCTCTCGTCGGGATCGAACCGGGAGGAGTACCTGGAGCTGATCGGCGACTATGTGCGCACGCATCCCGACCAGGACTGGATCATCGGCGGAGGCTGGAAACAGGCCGCATTCCCCGGCGGCAACCCGCATCTTCGCGACCTCGACGCGATCTCGACGGTGAAGCCGATGATCATCTCCAACCGTGATCACCACAGCGCCTGGGTCAATTCGGTGGTGCTGCGCATGGCCGGCATCGACAAGGACTACCCAGATCCTGTCGACGGCCGCATCGAACGCGACGAACTCGGCAATCCGACCGGAACGCTCCACGAGGGTGCGCGGATGTTGGCGCTTCGCCTTGCCCCGGCTCCCACGAAACGGGGATCCCTCGAAGGCCTGCTGGAGGCCCAGCGCTATCTCCACTCCTTTGGGATCACGGGCTGGCAGGATGCCTTGATCGGTGACTACGGCAACCACAGCGCTGACATCGTTGACGCCTACCAGGAAGCGATCGACACCGACCGCCTGCGCGCACGAGTGAACGGCGCGATCTGGTGGGAGCGCGAGCAAGACGAGTCGCAGATCGAGACCGTGTTGGCGCTGCGGGAACGCTTTCAGCATGAGTTCTTTCGGGTGACGACGGTCAAGATCATGCAAGACGGCGTCACTGAAAACATGACGGCCGCCATGACCGCGCCGTATGTCGTCGCCGGTCACTCCTGTTCCCACGCCGAGACCGGACTGTCATTCTTGGAACCCGCAAAGCTCGACCACTTCGTCACTCTGCTCGACTCCCACGGTCTGCAGGTGCACTTCCACGCCATCGGCGACCGCGCGGTGCGTGAATCCCTGGACGCGGTTGCGGCGTCGCGGGAGAAGAACGGCGACACCGGACCCACCCACCACATCGCCCACGTGCAAGTCATCCACCCCGATGATCTGTCTCGATTCGCCGAACTCGACGTTGCGGCGAACATTCAGGCGCTCTGGGCCGCCAACGACCCGCAGATGGTCATGCTCAACCTGCCGATTCTCGGCGAGGAGCGCACGCCGTGGCAGTATCCGTTCGCAAGTCTGCAGGCGGCGGGCGCCCGACTGTGCGCGGGTTCGGACTGGCCAGTGACCAGCCCCGATCCCTGGCTCGGGATCCATGTCGCGGTCAACCGCCAGCACCCGTCCGGGCATCCCGACTTCAACTCCGAGGTTTTCGTTCCCCAGGAACGCATTTCACTCGATGCGGCCCTCCGTGCGTACACGAGTGACAGTGCCCGCATCAACAACCGAGGGAGCTACTCGGGGGCGATCAAAGAGGGTTACGTCGCCGACCTCGTCGTGGTCGACCGCAATCCGTTCGACCACCCCACGAGCCAGATCGGCGCCACCACGACGCTTGAAACGTTCTTCGCCGGTGAATCCGTCTACATCGCCTGATCACCCCTCGTACTTTCCGCACCACCTGAGTCACATACAGCAAAGGAGCATTGTCGCTATGAAACGAATCACCCTGAGCAGCCTCGCTGCGGGAGCCCTCGTCGGTCTGTTGGCCGGCTGCGCGCCGATTGGAGTGTCGACGAGCAGCACGGTCGATCCCAACCGGAAAACGGGCGTCGACATCAGCACGATCGCCGAGAGCAGCGCAGCGATCAAACTGCTTCCCTCGGAGATCACGAAAACCGACAAGCTTGTCATCGGTGTCGACCCGACGTACGCGCCCAACGAGTTCAAGGACAAAGACGGCAACCCGATTGGCTGGGAGATCGACCTGATGGATGCGGTCGCCGCGAAACTGGGGGTGACCACCGACTACCGGGTGGCGAAATTCGACAACATCGTGCCCAGCATCCTCGGCGGAAAGTATGACCTCGGCCTCGGCGGCTACTACGACACGAAGAAGCGTCAGGAAACACTCGACCTCGTCGACTTCGCCATTGCCGGAAACCAGTTCGCTTCGGCGAAAGACAACCCGATCACGTCGGAGCTCGACGTGTGCGGGTTGAAGGTCGCCGCGCAGAACGGTGGTTCTGCGCCCCTGATCTACCTGCCGGAACTCGATACCAAGTGCGCAGCGGCGGGCAAGGAGCCCATCGAGGTGCTCGGCTACGACACACAGGATGATGCGACAGCGGCACTGACGCTCGGTCGCGTCGACGCGATGGTTGCCGACTCACCGGTCGTCGGCTACGCGGCGCGTCTCAGCGACGGCAAGCTCGTCACCTCCGAGGTGTACGACTCGACCCTCTCGGGCGCTCCGATCGCGAAGGACCGTGGCACCTTCGCCGAATCCCTGCGTGTCGCTCTGCAGGAGCTCATGGATGAGGGCACCTACCAGTCGATCTTCGAGTACTGGGGTGTCGAGGGTGGCGCAATCGACAAGATCATTGTCAACGGAGCCCAGGAATAGTCAGCACGACCGAGAAATCGGTGACGAGAGAAATCGGTAACGAGAACTGTGGAAGAAGCACAGACTGAGAACGGTCTCGGCGGGACACGTCCCACCCAGGCGATTCGTTTGAAGCATCCGTGGCGAAACACTGTTGCAGTGTTCCTCATCCTCGGGCTGGTGCTCTTCGTCATCGACGCGAGTCAGCGGCCCGCGTACGACTGGGGAGCATTCGCGACATACCTCCTCGATCCGCGCATCGTGCAGGCCGCGGGAGTCACACTGCAATTGACCGTCTACTCGATGGTTCTCGCAGTGGCACTGGGAATTCTGCTCGCGATCATGCGGCAGAGTCCGAACCCGATCTTCCGCTCCGTCTCACTAGCTTTCATCTGGTTGTTTCGCGGAACTCCGGTGTATGTGCAGCTGGTGTTCTGGGGCTTGTTGTCGACGATCTACCGCTCCATTGACGTGGGCATGCCGTTCGCGACCCCGTGGGTGCAGATCGAGACAATCGATGTCGTGAGCGTGTTCTGGATTGCCGTGTTCGGGCTTGCGCTGAACGAAGCCGCATACATGGCGGAAATCGTTCGTGCGGGTCTTCTCTCCGTTGACAAGGGTCAGACCGAGGCCGCGACGGCGCTCGGTCTGACCTGGGGCAAGACGATGCGCAAGATCGTGATCCCGCAGGCCATGCGCGTCATTATCCCGCCGACCGGCAACGAGGTGATCTCGATGCTCAAGACCACGTCCCTGGTGACCGCGGTGCCCTTCAGCCTCGACCTCTACACCCGCTCCCGCGACATTTCAGCTGAGACGCTGAACCCGATTCCGCTGCTGCTCGTCGCCTCGGTGTGGTATCTGCTGTTCACCTCGTTGCTGATGGTCGGGCAGTACTTTCTCGAGCGTCGATTCGCTCGGGGGTATGACCAGCGCAGTGCGCCTCAGGAGGTCGACAGCGCGCGACCGGAGCCGAAAGACAGCGCCTCTAACCCTGTGGCGGCAGGCATTCGACGTGAGAAGGAAGTGTCGTGAACGTGAGACCGATGGTCAGCGCCGAGGATGTGCACAAGTCGTTTGGCAGCAATCAGGTGCTCACAGGCGTGTCGATGCAGATCGCTGCCGGCGAGGTGGCCTGCGTGATTGGGCCGTCCGGCTCGGGAAAATCGACGTTCCTGCGGTGCCTGAACCACCTCGAACAAATCGACCAGGGGCGAATCATTGTCGACGGTTCTCTGATCGGCTACCGAGAGCGCGGAGACAAGATCTACGAGCTGAAGCCGAGCGAAGCGGCCGCGCAGCGGCAGGACATTGGGATGGTGTTCCAGCGGTTCAATCTGTTTCCCCATCTCTCAGCGTTGGAGAACATCACCTGTGCGCCTCGGCTTGTTCACGGGGAGGGCGGAGCTTCCGCTTCCAGACGAGCCAAGGAGCTGCTTGACCGCGTCGGCCTGGCCGACAAGGCAAGTTCCTACCCGAGTCAGCTCTCAGGAGGACAGCAGCAGCGGGTGGCGATCGCACGCGCTCTGGCGATGGAACCGAAGTTGATGCTCTTCGACGAACCAACCTCCGCACTCGACCCGGAGCTGGTCGGCGAGGTGCTCGACGTGATGAAGGAGCTCGGCCGAAGTGGGATGACGATGGTCGTTGTCACCCACGAGATCGGATTCGCCCGTGAAGTCGGAGACTCGCTCTATTTCATGGACGGCGGGCAGATCGTCGAGTCGGGTAAGCCGAGCGAAATGATCTCGAATCCTCAACAGGAGCGCACCCAGGCATTCTTGTCAAAGGTGCTCTAGCGGTGTTCGGCCGTCCCGACCATGGGGCAGGCATCGCTCGGCGACCAGGTGCGCTCCCGATTAGACTTGACCGGTGATCCTCCAGGGCTTAATCGCAGCGCTTTCTCGCGCCTCCACGTTCGAAAAGTCCCTCGGCTTCGCTGCCAGAGACGCCGACTTTTCGCTCACCGAAGGGTTACGAGCCCCTCTTCTCGCCGCACTGCTCGGACGCCGCCGCGAACTCGGCAAGGCCGAAGCGCTGCTCATCATCACCGCGACCGGGCGCGAGTCGGAGTCATTGCGTGAGAACCTCGGCTGCTTCACGGTGGGTGCCGGCGCGGATTCCGCCGAGATCATCGACTTTCCCGCCTGGGAGACGCTGCCGCACGAACGCCTGAGCCCGAGCGCCGAGATCGTCGGCAAGCGCCTACACGCTCTGCGACGGATGCGCGAGTGGCAGGAGCTGCCAGCCGAGACGCGCCATCCGCTCGTCATCGTCGCCTCGGTGCGCGCCGCACTGCAGCCCGTCGCCGACAATCTCACCGACTTCGAGCCCATCGAGTTGACCGCGGGAGGGCGCGGCAACGACCTCTCCGCGATCAGCCTGCACCTGGTCGATGTGGCTTATTCACGCGTTGACATGGTCACCCGCCGCGGTGAGTTTGCCGTGCGCGGCGGCATCCTCGACGTGTTCCCGCCGGTCGCGGCGCACCCGTACCGGATCGAGTTCTTCGGCGACGAGGTCGAGCAGATTCGTGCATTCTCAGTCGCGGACCAGCGCTCGCTGCCCGAACCGATCGAATCGGTCAGCCTGCCGCCGAGCCGTGAACTCCTGCTCAGCCCGGCCGTGCGTCAGCGCGCCCGCGAGATGCAGCACGAGTTTCCGAGCCTGGCCGGGATGCTCGCCAAGATCGCCGAGGGCATCCCCGTCGACGGCATGGAGAGTCTTGCCCCCGCGCTCGTCGACCGACTCGTTCCGATCACCCATTACCTGCCAGAGGGCGCCGCCATCGCGGTGATCTCGCCGGAACGCGTCGCCTCCCGGGCAATCAGCCTGGCCGACACGAACCGCGAGTTTCTCTCGGCGGCCTGGAACGCCGCGACCGCCGGCGCCGAGGCGCCGATCGACCTCGAGTCCGGGGACTTCCTCACGCTGGGCCGCCTCAAAGACTCGGTCCAGTTCTCGGCTCCGGGCCAGCCGACGCCCGACCATCCCTGGTGGACGCTGAGCTCGTTCCAGGCCGCCCCGACCGACGAGGTCGTGCTGCCCGAGCATCGCGAGATCGACGACCTGCTCACCGTGCGCATCGAAGCGGATGCCGTGCCCAGTTTCCAGGGCAGCGTCGAGGGAGCCGTCGGTCATCTCGCCACCCGCCTGAAAGACGGCTGGACCGTCGGCATCGTCGCGCAGGGCGCCGGTCTCGTCGAACGCGCCGCCGACGTTCTGGCCGAGTTCGAACTGCCGGCCCGGATCGTCACCGAGTTTCCGGCGGAGCCGGAACCCGGCATCGCCTACCTGCTCAAAGCATCCATCGACCACGGTTTCGAGATTCCGGAAACCAAGCTCACGCTGGTCAGCGAGTCCGAGTTCTACGGCCGCACCGTCGGCTACGACGCGCGTCAGATCAAGAAGCTCGCGAGCCGCCGCAAGAACGTCGTCGACCCGCTCCAGCTGAAGACCGGCGATCACGTCGTGCACCAGACGCACGGCATCGGCCGGTTCATCGAACTGACCCAACGCGAAGTTTCGAGCGGCGGGCGCAACCCGGTCAAGACCAAGCGCGAATATCTCGTGCTGGAATACGCGCCGTCGAAGCGCGGCCAGCCGGGCGACAAGCTCTTCGTGCCCACCGATCAGCTCGACCTGGTCAGCCGCTACGTGGGCGGCGAGGCGCCGACGCTGAGCAAGATGGGCGGCAGCGACTGGTCGGCCGCCAAGACCAAGGCCCGCAAGGCCGTGCGCGACATCGCCGTCGAACTGGTCAAGCTCTACTCGGCACGGATGGCCAGCAAGGGTCACGCCTTCGGGCCGGACACCCCGTGGCAGCGCGAGCTCGAAGAGGCGTTCCCGTTCGCCGAGACGCCCGACCAGCTGACCACGATCGAGGAGGTCAAGGCCGACATGGAGCGGCCGATCCCGATGGATCGCCTGATCTCCGGCGATGTCGGCTTCGGCAAGACCGAGGTCGCCGTGCGTGCCGCGTTCAAGGCAATTCAGGATGGCAAGCAGGTCGCCATGCTGGTGCCGACGACGCTGCTGGTGAACCAGCACCTCGAGACCTTTCAGGAGCGGTTCGCCGGTTTCCCGATCCACCTGCGCGCCCTTTCGCGCTTCCAGACCGAGAAGGAGTCGCGCGAGACGATCGCCGGCCTGCTCGACGGCACCGTCGACATCGTGATCGGCACCCACCGCCTGCTCTCCGAATCGATCATCTTCAAAGACCTCGGCCTGGTCATCATCGACGAGGAACAGCGGTTCGGCGTCGAGCACAAAGACCAGCTGAAGAAGCTGAAGACCAACGTCGACATCCTCGCGATGAGCGCGACACCGATCCCGCGCACGCTTGAGATGGCGGTCACCGGCATCCGTGAGATGTCGACCCTGGCCACCCCGCCGGAGGACCGGCACCCGATTCTCACCTTCGTCGGTCCGTATTCCGAACGGCAGGTTGCCGCGGCGATCCGCCGCGAGCTGCTGCGCGAGGGCCAGATCTTCTTCGTGCACAACCGGGTGTCGAGCATCAACCGGGTGGCCGCGCAGCTTGCCGAGCTCGTGCCGGAAGCCCGCATCGCCGTCGCGCACGGCCAACTTCCGGAGGCGCAGCTCGAACAGATCGTCGTCGACTTCTGGGAGCGCAAGTTCGACGTGCTCGTGTCGACCACGATCATCGAGACCGGCCTCGACATCGCCAACGCGAACACCATCATCATCGACCGGGCCGACAAATTCGGCCTGAGCCAGCTGCACCAGCTGCGCGGTCGGGTCGGTCGTGGCCGGGAACGCGCCTACGCCTACTTCTTGTACGACGAGAACAAGCCGCTGTCAGAGACCGCGCACGACCGGCTGGCGACGATCGCGGCCAACAACGAGCTCGGCGCCGGCATGCAGGTGGCGTTGAAGGACCTCGAGATTCGTGGTGCCGGAAACCTGCTCGGCGGCGAGCAGGCTGGGCACATCGCGGGTGTCGGCTTCGACCTCTACCTGCGGATGATCGGCGAGGCCGTGAGCACGTTCCGCGGCGATGTGGCCGAAGGTCAAACTGAGCTGCGACTGGAACTTCCGGTCGACGCGCACATTCCCGACGACTATGTCGACAGCGAGCGGTTGCGGCTCGAGGCCTACCAGAAGCTGTCGGGCGCGAGCTCGGCCAGCGCTGTCGACGGTCAGATCGATCTCGTGCTCGAGGAGCTCACCGACCGCTACGGCGAGCCGCCGGCCCCGGTGCAGAACCTGATCGCCGTGTCCCGACTGCGCCGCCAAGCCCAGCAGGCCGGTCTCGGCGAGGTTGTCGCGATGGGCTCGAACCTGCGCGTCGGGCCGGCCGACCTGGCCGATTCTCTGCAGGTGCGCCTGCAGCGGATGTACCCCGGCTCGCGTTACTTCACCCAGAACGGCTCGCTCACGGTGCCGATGCCGCGGGTGAACGGCGAGCCGCTCGCGGACTCCGAGCTGATCAACTGGGCCGGCACGTTGCTGACGGCGATCTTCCCGCCAGCGCCCGTGCAGGCATCGGTCTCGACGCCCGCGTAGGCGCCGGGGCTTGCCCCATCCATCTGTGTTGTCTATAGTGGTACAGACGGAACAGATTGGAGGGGCAATCATGCAGATTGAAATCGATCCGCAGTCACAAGTCCCGATTTATCAGCAGATCAGAGACCGGGCGGTCGAGGCGATCGCCTCCGGCGTGCTCGTGCCGGGGGAGCAGCTCGCCTCGGTGCGCCAGCTCGCTCTCGAATTCGGAATCAACGTGCAAACGGTGAGCAAGGCCTACGACGCGCTGCGTCAGGAAGGCCTGATCCGCACCAACCACAAGTCGGGTTCGGTGATCGCACGCGGCCCTGGCGACGCGGTGGCCACACCGAACTTCGTCGACGACTGGTCGGCCCGGCTGTCGACGCTCCTCGCCGAAGCGGTCGTACAAGGCGTCACCGACACCGAGATTCTGGCGCGCACCGAGCAAATTGTTCACGCGTTCGCCGCGCGGCGCAACACCTCGCCTCACTCACCACACACGGAAAGTCCTGAAATCGCATGAGTTGGTTCGCTGTCATCCTTTCGCTTGTCATCATGGCGTTCGTCGCAGTGATGATGCTCCTCATGCCGTCGATCACGCGAGCGACCCTGCCGCTCGGGGTCAGCATCCCGCAGCAGCGCATCGGTGAGCCGGTCGTGCTCGACGCGGTGAAGCGCTATCGGTGGGGCGTCGGCCTCGCCTTCGCTGTGAGCGCCGTCGCGACTCTTCTGTTGGCCGGTGTGTCCGTGGTCGCCGCGGTCATCGTGCCGGTGCTGCTGCAGCTCGTGCTCTCGATCGGCGCCTACGTCGTGTGCCGCCGAAGCATCCAGCGGGCCAAGACCGCTGAGCACTGGTACCAGGATGTCCCGGTGCGCCTGAGCGGAACGATCACGGGCACCCCGATGCGCGCGTCCACCCCGATCGGCTGGTACATCGCGGCCACCCTGCTGCTTGCCGTGGTCGCCGCGGTCGGCGTGTCACTCTACGACTCGCTGCCGACGACTCTGACGACCCACTGGAACGCCGCCGGTGAGGCCGACGGTTTCGCCCCGAAGTCGGTCTGGTCGGTCTTCGGTCCGTTGCTGATCGGGCTGGTAATGATTGTGTTTCTATTCAGCATCGCCCGGCTGACGAGCCGGATCCCGCTGCGACGGGTCGCCGACTACAGCGCAGAGCAGCAGCTCGCGATGCAGGATCTCATGCAGCAGCTCGTCGGCCAGCTCACCCTCGTGCTCGCCGCGATCTTTGGGGCGATCAGTCTGCAGAGCTGGTTTACGCCGCGCAACGAGGCGGTGAATCTCGCAATCGCGATTCTGGCCCCGGTGCTGATCTTCCTGCTGATCGGCGTCTTCCTGGTGCGTCAGCGCAGAATCGTGCGCCGGGTCGCGGTCACGGTGGGAACAGGAGCGTCAGCCGCCTCAGGCGTGGGTGCCTCGGCATCCGAAGCAGCAGGTTCCACCCAGCGCGCCGATACCCCCGACGACGACCGCTATTGGAAGGGCGGCATGATCTACCTGAACCGCAACGATCCGGCCCTCTGGGTGCCGAAGCGGTTCGGGGTCGGCTGGACGGTCAACCTCGGTCACCCGGGGGGAATCGCGATCATGACGATTCCCGTGCTGATCGTCATCGGCGTTGTCATCGTCGCCATCGGCTCGAGCCCGCGCTAGAACGTTTCGGTGGTTGAGGAGGCCCGCCAGGGCCGTCTCGAAACCCGGTGAGTCGATCTTCAAACCCAACCACGGTTCAAGGATCGGCTCACGCGGTTTCGAGACGCGGCCGACTCCGTCGGGCGCTCCTCAACCACCGAGAATGATTACTCCGCAGTCGCCGCCTCGTGGTGATGCGAGATCTTGCGGTAATGCTTCGCACGCAGAGTCACGAAGACGGCCGCGGCGACGATCGAGATTCCGGAGCCGAGCAACACGGCGAGGGTTCCCTCATCCGCGACCTCGTGCAGTCTGGCGAAGGCCAATTCACTCATCAGCAGCGACACAGTGAATCCGATCCCGCCGAGGCAGGCCACCATCATGATGTCGGGGAGTTTCAGCACCGACCGGTCCCGGGCGATCAGGATGCCGAGCCCGCCGGCCAGGGTGATGCCCAGCAGCTTGCCCACCGGCAGCGCGACCAGGATGCCCCAAAATGCCGGGCTCAGTTCACTGATCGACACCTGCGGAATTGCCACCATCGCGGCGGTGAGTGCGAACAACGGGAGAACGAAGCCGTTCGAGAAAGGCTCGAGGATGTGATGTGCTCGCCCGGCCGGAACCCGGGCCATCACGAGCCCGAGGATGACGCCGGCGATGGTGGCGTGCACACCGGAGCGCAGCGTGAAGTACCAGGTGAGCACGCCGAGGATGACGAGCACGATGACGAGCGGCCAGGCCGGGCGACGCGAGAGCACCCACGCTGACCGGGGCTTCAACATCCGGCTGACCAGCCCGAACGCGGTGGCGGCGATGGCGGCGTACCCGATGAACTGCAACTGGGGGTCCTGGGTGAAGAAGAAGGCGATGATCAGAATCGCGACCAGGTCGTCGAGCACGGCGAGGGCCAGCAAGAAAACGCGCACACGGGTCGGGATGCCGCGGCCGAAGACGGCGAGCACGCCGAGAGCGAAGGCGATGTCCGTGGCGGTCGGCACCGGCCAGCCGGCGCTGAGCCCGCTGCCGCTCGTGATGAGCAGGTAGACGCCGGCCGGAATGATCACTCCGCCCATGGCAGCCAATGCGGGCAGAGCGGCCTTGCTGAAGCTGTTCAGATCGCCGATGACGAGTTCACGTTTCAGCTCGACGGCGACGAGGAAGAAGAAGATCGCGAGCAGGCCGTCGCTGATCCAGTGCTTGGTCGAGAGATCGAGGCCAAGAAGTGGCATGTCAATGTGGGCGCCGAGCGCGTTGATCAGGGCCGGCCCGATCGGGGTGTTCGCCAGAATGAGGCCGATAGCGGCCGCGGCGAGAAGAAGTCCGGCGGCGTAGCGCTCAGAGCGGATGATTTTCATGGGAATCCTGCCTGCCCCGTCGGGGGTGGTCGAAGAGTAATGAACGAATTGCTTCGTCCGCCGACCAGACTTCCCGGCTCACCACGCCCAGCCTAGCAAAACCCCGATTCGAAGCCGGTCGACATGCCTACGATAGAACCAACCCAGAGGAGCTCTCGTGACCAACCCCTTGTTCTCAGCCGCCGGTTCGGCCGCGCCGGCCGTGCCATCCGCGCCATCCGCGCCGACCGCCGCCGCTTCCGCCGCATCCGTGCCGAACGAAGAGCCGACGGCATCGACGCCGAGCGAACTCGACACCCTGATCAAGACGGTGGCGAAGCTGCGCGCCCCCGGTGGCTGCCCCTGGGACGCCGACCAGACCCACGCCTCGCTCGTGCAGTATCTGACCGAGGAGAGCCACGAACTCATCGAGGCGATCGAGTCAGGCAACCGCGACGAGGTGCTCGAAGAACTCGGCGACGTGCTCTACCAGGTGCTCTTCCACGCCGACATCGCCGCCCACACGAGCGGTGAAGACTTCGACATTCAGGATGTCGCCGCGGCGATGAACCAGAAGATGGTCGGCCGGCACCCCCACGTCTTCGGCGATCTCACGCTCGACACCGCCGACGACGTCGTCGCGGCCTGGGACGACTTCAAGGCGCAGGAGAAGCCGCACCGCACGAGTGTGCTCGACGGGATTCCGCAGGGGATGCCGGCACTCGCGCTCGCCGACAAGGTGCTGGGCCGGGCGGAGAAGATCGGCCTGATCGAGGTGGAGGCCGAGCCCTCGATGGCTCTCGGCAGCGAAGACGAGCTGGGCCCGCTGCTGCTGGCGATCGTCGCAGCGGCCAGGTCGCAGGGGCTGGATGCCGAACGTGCGTTGCGCACGGCGGTACGCGACCTGCAGGACGAGATTCGCGGCGCCGAGGCGGAGTCTTCGGCTGGCGGCGACCCGTTCGATGCCGGGGTAATCGGTACACCGATGCAAAGATGACCTATGTCTCCGAGTGACACCCCCGCCGAAAAGCCCTCCCGCCGCTCATTTCTGAAGGGCGCCGGCATCGCCGCTGCCGGGTTTGCGGTCGGCGGCGCGACCGGGGGAGTCGTCGGGGCGTCGATTGGCGCGGCCAGCGTCGAGGCCGACGAGCGCTCGGCGCCCCTTGATCCGCGGCATGAACCCGGCTTCGACCACGTCGTCGTGTTGATGTTCGAGAACCGCTCATTCGACAACCTGTTGGGCTGGCTGTACACCGCCGACACGGTTCCGGCCGGGCAGAAGTTCGACGGCCTGGCGATGGGCAACTATCGAAACGTTGCGCCGGACGGCACCGTCATCGACGCCCATGTCTACACCGGCAGCACCGACTCGATCATGAGCCAGCCGAACCCCGACCCGGGCGAAGAATACCCGCACGTCAACACCCAGCTCTTCGACGTCGTCGACCCCGCCTCGAATGCCGATCTGGCGGCCAGAGGTTGGAAGGCGCCGTACAACGCCCCGGCGGCCACCCAGACGGCGAAGAACTCGGGGTTTGTGCGTGACTATGACATCAACTTCCGTCGGCTGAACAAGAGCGCGTCGCCGACACCGGAGCAGCTCGCGGTGGCGATGGGCGGATTCTCGCCGCAGATGCTCCCGGTCACCTCGACGCTGGCCCGCAATTTCACGGTCTTCGACTCCTGGTTCTGTGCGGTTCCGTCGCAGACATTCTGCAATCGCTCGTTCTTTCATGCGAGCACCTCGCATGGGTTTGTCACGAACCTGGGTGACGGCGGCTACCAGAAATGGTTCGACGCCGACCCGGCCCCGACAATCTTCAACCGGCTGGAAGAGGCCGGGCTCAGCTGGCGGGTCTACTACGACGAAGCTCAGCTGATCTCGTTCACTGGTTTTCTGCACGCGCCGGTGCTGGAGAAGTACTGGAAGACGAACTTTCGCACTATGGAGCAGTACTACCTCGACGCGAAGAACGGAAACCTCCCGGCCTACGCCTTCATCGAGCCGCGCATGACCTTCAATCACAACGACATGCATCCGCCGATCGGCCGGCTCGAGGGATCGGATGTCGACGGGGTCGACATCTTCAACGGGGCGTTGTCGGACGTGCGCGCCGGTGAGGCGTTGCTGCACGACATTTACTCGTCGATTCGCACCAGCGCCTCCGCGACGGGGTCGAATGCCAACAACACCCTCTTTCTCGTCACGTTCGACGAACACGGCGGCACCTTCGACCACGTGCGCCCTCCGCGTGCGGTGCCGCCGACCGATGCGGCCGAGCCGGGGGAGATGGGCTTCACCTTCGACCGGCTGGGGCTGCGCGTCCCGGCCATCGCTATTTCGGCGTACACCAAGGCGGGCACGGTGATCAACGACGAGATGCATCATGCCTCGGTCACCCGCACGCTCAGTCGCCTGCACGGCCTGGCGCCGCTGACCGCTCGCGATGCCGGAGCCAACGACCTCTTCAGCGTGGTGAACCTGACGAAGCCGCGCCCGGCATCCGACTGGCCTGACACGCACCCGCAGTACACGCCGCCGAACCCCGAGGCGGTGCCGCACCCGAAAGACGAAGACCGCGACCGCCCGCTCAGCTCGCCGGCCACCGGGCTGCTCGGGATGCTGGTCGCCCGCTACGGCACACCGGGAGCCAAGGTTCCCGAGACCTACGGCGAGGCGTTTGACGCGTTGGAAGATCACGGCCAGGGGCTGTTCGGCACGCTCGACTGAGTTTGGATAGCCTGTCCACCCTCGCGCCGTCGCCCGGGGAACGATAGCGTCAGAGCATGAGTGAGACTTCTTTCAACGCGCTTCTGTCCAGTCAAATCGGCAACGAGTTTGCTGCGTCGCAGCAGTACATCGCCATCGCCGTCTGGTTCGATAACCACGACATGCCGCAGCTTGCCGCGCATTTCTATCGCCAGTCGATCGAAGAGCGCAACCACGCGATGATGCTCGTGCAGTACCGCATCGACCGCGACCTGGGCGTCGAGATTCCGGGCATCCCCGCCGTGGTCAACGACTTCGCCAACATCGTCGAGCCGATCGCCCTGGCGCTGGCTCAGGAGAAGCAGGTCACTTCCCAGATCGAGGCGCTGTTTCGCGCAGCCCGTGCGGATGGCGACGCGCTCGGCGAGCAGGCCATGCTCTGGTTCCTCAAGGAGCAGGTCGAGGAGGTCGCCTCGATGTCGACCCTGCTGACCATCGCCCAGCGTGCCGGGGAGAACCTCTTCGACATTGAGAACTTCGTGGCCCGCGAAACCGTCGGCGACTCCGGTGTCGACTCCGACGCGCCGTCGGCTGCCGGCGGGGCGATCTAGCCCCTTCGTGCTCACAGCGGCCCCGATGCGCCCGGTCACCCGGCGCGCATCGGGGCCGACTCTGTGTGCGGCGCCTGGCCGAGAGGGCGCGGCCGACCTGACAGAGCCTGGCCGAGAGGGCGCGGCCGACCTGACAGAATTGAGGCATGGCAGCTTCTGTGACCCCGCCCCGCGGCATGCGCGATTTTCTTCCCCACGAAAAGTCAACTCGGGAGCACGCCCTCGGCGTGATCCGCTCGAGCTTCGCCGCACATGGGTTCGACGAGATCGAGACCCCGGTGATGGAGGACTCGGCTCGCCTGCACTCCGGCCTCGGCGGCGACAACGAGAAGCTCGCCTTCGCCGTGATGAAGCGTGGCCTGAGTGAAGCGGATGTCGCAGCCGCCGCCGAAAGCGGTGACCTGCTGTCTCTGGCCGACCTGGGCCTCCGCTTCGACCTGACGGTTCCGTTGGCGAGGTTTTACGCCACGCACCGGGCGAACCTGCCCACCGTGTTCCGTTCGATCCAGATCGCGCCGGTCTGGCGCGCGGAACGCCCGCAGAAGGGGCGCTACCGCCAGTTCATGCAGTGCGACATCGACGTGATCGGCGAGGCCAGTGCGCTCGCCGAGATCGAGCTGATCAGCGCCACCTCGGCAGCGCTCGACGCGCTCGGACTCACCGGCTGCTCGATCCGCATCAACGACCGCCGCATCCTGAGCACCCTGCTCGGCACCTGGGGGATCGGCGCCGACCTGACCGAACGCGCCCTGATCACCATCGACAAGCTCGACAAGATCGGTGTCGACGGCGTCGTCACCGAGCTCGGCGGCCTCGGCATCGAAACCGACGGCATCGCCGACGTGCTTGGCTCCATCGCTTCGGCCGGCTGGGATCTCACCACGAGCCCGGAGCAGGCGCCGACCTGGCTCGACGCGTCCGCTTACGCCGATCTGCTGGCGCTCCGCGCCGCACTGCCCGAGGTCGAGCTGGTCTTCGACCCCACCCTGGTGCGCGGCATGGGGTACTACACCGGCACCATTTTCGAAATCTCACACCCCGACCTGAGCTACTCGCTCGGCGGCGGCGGACGCTACGACGGCATGATCGGTCGATTCCTCGGCACCGACGTTCCCGCCTGCGGCTTTTCGATCGGATTCGAGCGCATCGTCGACCTGCTTGAAGCGGATGCCGCTGCGGCCGAAAACTCGGTCGTTCTGCTGCACGACGCCGACGCCGATCCGGCACAGCTCGTGGCCGTCAAGCTCGCGCTCGTGGGCCAGGGCAAGAGGGTGCGGCTGACGCAGCGCACCAAGAACATCAAGGCGCTGCTGGCCCGCGCGGAGACCGACGGGTTCGGAAGCTTCGCGTTCCTGCCCGCCGCGGCTGCCGCGAGCGACGCATCCGTTGAAGCAGCCGGCGACGGGTTCGACGCGGCCGGCATCGCTCGGTCGCTGGAATTCAAGCCGCTCGGCAGTTAGCTTTCGTGAGGCCCGCCCGGGTCTTCTAGACTGAACGCGGAATACACCGTCGTTTTCTCCAAATTATCCGCACCAAACACAGGAGATAGTTGTGGCTCTCATTGAGGCTGTAGTAGCTCGCGAAATTCTTGACTCCCGAGGCAATCCGACTGTTGAGGTCGAGGTTTTGCTTGAAGATGGCACGGTCAGCCGCGCCGCCGTTCCCTCCGGTGCGTCAACCGGTGCCTTCGAAGCGTACGAACTGCGCGATGGCGACAAGTCGCGTTACCTCGGCAAGGGCGTGCTCAAGGCCGTCGACGCCGTTCTCGACGAGCTCGGCCCGGCCGTCGAAGACCTCGACTCGACCGACCAGCGCATCGTCGACGCCGTTCTGATGGAAACCGACGGCACGACCAACAAGGAGCGCGTCGGCGCCAACGCCATCCTCGGCGTCAGCCTGGCCGTCGCCAAGGCCTCGGCCAAGTCCAGCGGCCTGCCGCTGTTCCGCTACCTCGGTGGCCCGAACGCACACACCCTGCCGGTTCCGCTGATGAACATCATCAACGGTGGCTCGCACGCCGACAACGATGTGGACATCCAGGAGTTCATGATCGTTCCGCTCGGTGCAGAGACCTACAGCGAAGCGCTCCGTTGGGGCGTCGAGACCTACCACGCCCTCAAGGGCCTGCTGCAGTCGAAGGGCCTCTCCACCGGCCTCGGCGACGAGGGCGGATTCGCTCCGAACCTGCCGAGCAACCGTGCGGCACTCGACCTCATCGTCGAAGCCATTCAGATCGCCGGCTACGTACCCGGCAAGGACATCGCTCTGGCCCTGGACTGTGCCGCCACCGAGTTCTACAAGGATGGCGCGTACCACTTCGAAGGCAAGGCGCTCACCGCGCAGGAGCTCGTCGCGTACTACGGCGAACTGGTCGACGCATACCCGCTGGTCTCGATCGAAGACCCGCTGGAAGAAGAGGACTGGGACGGCTACGTTCACCTCACCGCCGAAATCGGCGACAAGGTGCAGATCGTCGGCGACGACCTGTTCGTGACCAACCCCGTGCGCCTGGCCAAGGGCCTCGAGCTCAAGGCCGGCAACTCCATCCTGATCAAGGTCAACCAGATCGGCACCCTGACCGAGACGCTGGATGCTGTCGCTCTCGCGCAGCGCGCCGGCTACACGGCCATCCTGTCGCACCGCTCCGGTGAGACCGAAGACACCACCATCGCCGACCTCGCCGTCGCCACGGACGCCGGTCAGATCAAGACCGGTGCGCCTGCCCGCAGCGAGCGTGTCGCTAAGTACAATCAGTTGCTGAGGATCGAAGAAGAGCTGGGTGAGGCAGCGGTCTACGCAGGCCGCTCCGCTTTCCCGCGTTTCAAGGCCTAGTTCTGTCGGGGCTTTCGAAGCGCGGATCGCATCCGCGCTTCGAAAGCCCCGTTTTTTTATCGGTACCAGCGTCAGCTCGGCTCAGCGAATCTGACAGTGCGCACACCACGCGAACCAACGGAAGGAAGTGTCATGGCCCGCAGAGGCACTGACAAGAAATCCGTCGCGCTCGATGACCCGGTGACGCCGGCGGGCGGTTGGCTCCGCGGCATCCGTTCGTCGGGATTCTCGCTGGTCATGATGGCCATCCTGATCCTGGCCGTCGTTGTGCTGGCACCCAGTCTGCGCATCTACGCTGAGCAGCGTCAAGAAATTGACCGGCTGAGCGCCGCCGTCGCCGAACAGAAGGCGGCGGTCGACCAGCTGAAGACCGAGCGCGAGCGCTGGAATGACCGCACCTTCGTCACCACCCAGGCACGCGACCGGTTGTCCTATGTGCTGCCAGGAGATATCAATTTTCTGGTGATCAACGACCTTCCGCTGCCCGCAGCCGGTACCCCCGGTATCGCTCCGGTCAGCGCCGAAATACAAGACACGGATGTCGACTGGCTGGCGTCGGTTTTCGCCTCAGTCATGACCGCCGGTCTCGCCCCAGAGGAACCTTCACCCAAATGAGCCGTCCCCCCTTCGAGCCCTTCACCGCGCAGGACATCGACACCGTTTCCGCGCAGCTCGGCCGCCAGGCCCGCGACGTCGTCGGCATTGCCGCGCGTTGCGTCTGCGGAGCTCCGACCGTCGTCGCCACCGCGCCCCGTCTCGCCGACGGCACGCCGTTCCCGACCACCTACTACCTCTGCCACCCCGGTGCCACCGCAGCGATCTCGTTTCTCGAAGCGAACCAGGTGATGAACGAGTACAACCAGCTTCTCGCCGACGACGAAGAGGTGCGTGCGGCGTACGCTCGCGCCCACGAGAGCTTTCTCGCCGACCGCGCCCTGCTCGGTGACGTGCCGGAAATCGCCGGAATCTCCTCGGGTGGCATGCCGGAGCGGGTGAAGTGCCTGCACGCGCTGGCCGGGCACGCCTTGGCCGCCGGCCCCGGTGTCAACCCGATCGGCGACCTCGCGCTCGCCCGGGCCGCCTGGAGCCCCGCCGTCTGTGTCTGCATTGACTACAGCGCCGGCGACGACGCATCGAACGCCTCCGCCACGGACACCACGACCGCATGAGACGGCCGGGGCGCCGACTCGGCGCGGCGCTGACCCTGGGACTGGCTTCTGTGCTGGCCATGGGCAGCGTCGTCGTCGACGCGCACCCCGCCCACGCCGACCAGGTGCGCGACCTGCAGTACTGGCTGAACGACTACGGCTTCACCCAGGCGTGGAAGACCACCAAGGGCAAGGGCGTCACCATCGCCGTCATCGACACCGGTGTCGATGCCAGCGTGCCCGAGCTCGCCGGGGTGGTCGTCGGTGGCACGGATGTCTCCGGCATCGGCTCGTCCAATGGTCAGACTCCCGTCGGTGAAGGAAGTGAGCACGGCACCCTGGTGTCGTCGCTCCTCGCCGGACGCGGCACCGGGCCCGGTGCCGGCGTGATCGGTGTGGCCCCTGAGGCCTCGATTTTGGCCGTGTCCGTCGCGTTCGGGGCCACCTCCTCACCCGTGAGCAACGACGACCAAATCGCCGAGGCCATCCGCTGGGCTGTCGACAACGGCGCCAGCGTGATCAACATGTCGCTCACCCGCAACACGCTCGACTGGCCGGAAAGCTGGGACGACGCATTTCTCTACGCCTTTGAACACGATGTGGTCGTCGTCGCCGCGGCCGGAAACCGGGGGAGTGGCACGACGGAAGTCGGCGCCCCCGCGACAATTCCGGGCGTACTCACGGTGGCCGGTGTCGACCGCACCAAGAAGGCAAGTTTTGACGCCTCGTCGCAGGGCATCACGATCTCCGTCGCCGCTCCGAGTGAGAAGCTGGTCGGAGTGGTGCCGGGTGGCGGCCATGTTCAGTGGGACGGCACGAGTGCGGCTGCGCCCATCGTCACCGGACTCGTCGCCCTTGTGCGGGCGGCCTATCCGAAGCTGGATGCGGCCGGCGTGATGGACCGGGTGATCGCGACCGCCAACGCGAACGGGCACGAAGTGCCGAGCCCGATCTACGGAAACGGCCTGATCAACGCTGCCGCGGCGGTGACCGCGAAGGTGCCGGATTCCACGTCGGAAACGCCGACCGAACTGCTCAAGGCCTGGATTCATCTGCACCGCAGAGTCAATTCGGTGGCCGAGCCGGAGCCGGACCCGAGCCTCGAAACGCCGATTCCGGCCATCGCCGACCCGGTGCCGCCCGGCCCCGATCTGTCGGCTGCCTGGCTGCCGAATCCACTCACACTGACCTATGTGACGGTGCCGCTCGCCGTGCTTGCAGGGTTTGGTATCCTAGTGATGCTGTTCGCCATTGGGGTCGCACGGTATTTCAAGCGAATTCGGCGCAAGTCGTAGAATCTCGCGTATCCGTAATCATGTAGGAGGCCTTTTCATCGTGCCCAAAATTCTCATCGTCGGTGGTGGCTACGCCGGTTTCTACACCGCCTGGAAGCTTGAGAAGTGGTTGCGGTCCGGAGAAGCAGAGGTCACCGTTGTTGACCCACTTCCGTACATGACCTACCAGCCGTTCCTTCCCGAGGTTGCTGCAGCCTCGATCGAGGCTCGCCACGCTGTCGTCGCACACCGTCGCCACCTCAAGAAGACCAACATCATCACGGCCAAGGTCACGAATGTGAACCACGCCGAGAAGACGGCAACGATCACGCCGCCGACCGGTGAGCCGTACGAGTTCAAATACGACATCGTCGTTGTCACCGCCGGTGCCGTGTCGCGCACGTTCCCGATCCCGGGTGTCGCCGACCAGGCCATCGGCCTCAAGACGATTGAAGAAGCCGTCGCCATCCGCGACCGCGTTCTGACCAACTTCGACAAGGCCTCCCAGCTTCCGGCCGGCCCCGAGCGCACCCGTCTGCTCACCTTCGTGGTCGTCGGCGGCGGCTTCGCCGGCATCGAGGTCTTCGCCGAGCTGCGTTCGTTCGCCAGCAGCCTGCTGAAGAACTACCCGCAGATCACCTTCGAAGAGACTCACTTCCACCTCATCGAGGCCATGGGTCGCATTATGCCCGAGGTGTCGCTCGAGACCAGTAAGTGGGTCATCAAGAACCTCGACCAGCGCGGCGCGACGATCCACCTCGACACGCAGCTCACGAGCGCTGTCGACGGCAAGATCGAGCTGTCGACCGGTGAGACCTTCGACACCGACCTGATCGTCTGGACCGCCGGCGTCATGGCGAACCCGACGATCGTGCGCAACACCGACCTTCCGATCGAAGAGCGCGGACGTCTCCGTGTTCGCGCCGACCTGCGCGTGGGCACCGAAGACGACATCGTCGTCGACGCCTGGGGCGCCGGCGACATCACGGCTGTTCCCGACCTCAGCGGTGGCGGAGTGGGCGGCAACTGCGTACCGAACGCTCAGCACGCTGTGCGCCAGGGCAAGCTGCTCGCGAAGAACATCGTCGCCGTGCTGCGTGGCGAGGGTCCGAAGGATTACTTCCACAAGAACATGGGCGCCGTCGCCGGCCTCGGCGTGGGCACCGGTGTGTTCCAGTCGGGAAACTTCGCCATCAAGGGCTTCTTCGCCTGGGTTGCACACCGTGGCTACCACGGCCTCGCCATGCCGAGCTGGGAGCGCAAGTTCCGCGTTGTCGGCGACTGGATTGGCGACCTGTTCCTCGGTCGCGACATCGTGTCGATCGCCGCGCTGGAGACCCCGCGCGCTGTCTTCGAAGAGTTCGCCTCACGCCCGAAGCCGCCGGCTGTAGCCGCTCCGGCTCCGGCGCCGGCTCCGGCCGCTGAGATTGCTGCTCCGGCGAAGGCGCCGCGTGCACCGCGTGCGCCGCGCAAGACGGCCGTCACGGGCACGGAGACCACTGCCGCTGAGCCGAAGGCTGCCGCGAAGAAGGCTGCTCCGAAGGCTGCTCCGAAGGCTGCCGCGTCGAAGGCTCCTGCGTCGAAGGCTGCTGCCGACTCGGCGAAGACTGCAGAGGCCGTCGCCGCGAAGTAACACCCCGCGGATGCTGCAGCCCGCTGCAGCATCCGCATCTACGCTTGAAGCGTCCGAGACTCTTGGGCGCGCCCCCGTAGCCCAATTGGCAGAGGCAGACGACTTAAAATCGTCACAGTCTGGGTTCGAACCCCAGCGGGGGCACCACTTCATCACGCATTCGCAGAGCGTCAGCTCGCGCACGCGGTGATCATGCCCCGTCGTACCTCGCCGAACTGTGAGTTGAGGTGGGTCAAACTCACAGTTCGACGATGAAGGACCTGTGTGGCTAAGACCGCACGTCGAGCGCCGCCCGCACGATGGCGTCGGCGTCGATGCCGTGGTAGCGGTAGACCGACTCCAGATCGCCCGCCTGGCCGAAACGGGAGACGCCGAGGTTGCGGCTGGCCACCCGGTTGATGCCGCTGAGGAACGACAGTGTGTGCGGATGCCCGTCGAGCACCGTCACCATGGGCACGGCGCGCTCACTGGGGAAGACCTGGTCGAGAATCCATGACGGCGCATCCCCTTGACCCTGCCGAGCCTGCACGGCCTCGAACAGCAGGCCGGGGCTCGTGACACAGATCACCTCGACGCGCACTCCCTGGCCGGTCAGACGTTCGGCCGCAGCCAGCGCCTCCGGCACCATCGCACCCATCGTCACGATCGACAGTTCCGGCGATTCGATGGCACGCAGCACGTAGGCCCCGGCGACGACCTGCCGACGGCGTCGTTCGCGCGCGGCCGGATCGGCGGGAATCTGCGCCAGTTTCTGGTCCACCGGACGGGTGGACAAGCGGAGGTAGGCCGACTTGCCGCCCGGGCGGCCGAGCTGACCCATCGAAGCGAGCAGGGCCCATTCCGTGTCAACGACGAACGCCGGCTCGTAGCTGATGCACTCCGGCTGCTCGAGACCGATTGACGGGGTCTTGATCGACTGGTGCGCTCCGCCCTCTGAGGCGAGGGTGACGCCCGACGGCGTGCCGACCAGGATCGACTGCCCGCCCGCGTACATGCCGAACGACCAGGGTTCCAGCGCGCGTTCGACGAAGGGGTCGTAGATCGTGCCGATCGGGAACAGGGTTTCGCCCCAGCGACTCCAGGTCGAACCGAGTTCACTGATCAGGCCGACGAGGTTGACCTCGGCGATGCCGAGCTCGATGTGCTGACCGGATGGCCGCTGCCGCCAGTGCATGATCGTCTCGGCGTCGTCGTCGAACCAGTCGTGGCGCTCCTCGGTCGACCAGACGCCGACCTTGTTGATCCAGCCGGCGAGGTTGGTGCTCGAGCTGACATCGGGGCTGACCGTGACGACGCGACGCGCGGCATCCGGTGCCACCCGGGTGAGGTCGAGCAGTGCGCGGCCGAGCGCAGCCTGTGTGGTTCCGGTGCCGGTCGGGGTGTGGCCGAGGTCGCTCGGAACAGCGGGCGGGGTCGCCACCGGAACGGCCGCGCGGGTGAGACGAGCCGCGGCAGCACTGCACACCTGGCCGGCGTTCGTGCCGATGTCGAACCGCGACCAGGGGGCATCTGCCCGCTCGCCCATCGACGCGGCGAGCTGCTCGTACTGCTCGATTGTCAGGAGCGACGAGTGGTTCTGCGGGTGGCCTTCGATGGGCAGGCCGTGGCCCTTCACCGTGTAGGCCAAGATGACCGTCGGCCGGGTGTCGTCGATCTCGGCGTACGCGGCGCGGAGGGCGTCGAGATCGTGGCCGCCGAGGTTGCGGATGGCGGCGAGCAGCGTGGCGTCGTCGACCTCGGCAATAAGGGCTGCGATCAACTGGCCGTCGTCGCCGACCCCGGGGAGGCGCAAGCGCAGCTCGTCGGCGTTACAGCGCAGCAGGCGCTGGTATTCGGGGTTCTGCATGTCGACGATCCGGCGGCGCAGGGCGTCGCCGCCCGCCCGGTTCATCAAGCTTTCGAGCAATCGACCGAACCGCACGGTGATGACCTGCCAGCCCGCCGCGTCGAAAAGCTTCTCGATCTTGCCGGCGGCGATATTCGGCACGACGCGGTCGAGCGACTGGCGGTTGAGGTCGACAATCCAGACGACCTCGCCGAGGTCCTGCACGGCCGAGTCGAGCACGGCCTCCCAGATGGCGCCCTCGTCGAGCTCCGCATCGCCGAGCAGCGAATACTGACGCCCCCGGCTCGGCACCCCGGTCAGCGTCTCGGTGTAGCGACGCGACATCGCGCCCCAGAGCGGAGCGGTGGCCCCGATGCCGACGGAACCCGTCGAGTAGTCGGCCGGGTCGGGATCCTTCGATCGGCTCGGGTAGCTCTGCAGCCCGCCGAACTCGCGCAGGGTCGTGAGGTATTTCTCGTCGAGCGTGCCGAGCAGGTAGTTGATCGCATGCAGCACGGGGGAGGCGTGCGGCTTGACCGAGACGCGATCATCGGCACGCAACTGCTCGAACCAGAGCGAGGTCATGATCGTCGCCAGCGACGCGCTCGACGCCTGGTGGCCGCCGACCTTCACTCCCGAGCTGTTCGGGCGCACCCGGTTGGCGTGGTGCACGATCGAGGTGGCGAGCCAGAGCACGCGCTGTTCGATCTCGCGAAGCGTCACGACGAGGTCGGCGGATGCCGGGGTGGCGGTCGACTGCGCGACGTGGGAGGCCAGGGCGTCCGCGGCGGACGGGGTTACCGAGAGTGAATCAAACATGAGTGTCCTTCGCGCGAGAGGGGATGCGTGCCGCAGCGCGGGAACGACTGGTCGTGTTCCGCAGCTCTGCGATGCCTCTCTTGTGAAGAAGGACGCTCGGCACGCTGCCGCGACAGGGTTTCTAAATCGGTCGGCAATTTATGCAGTGCTTGCAGATATCTGAACAGCAGCGGCCGGGTTGCGCAATACACGCGCACCAAACTGCGCATAATGGTCAGATGGGGCCATGAGGGACCCGAGAATGGTGAGCACAATGGAGACTTCGCGTACCGCCGACTCGATCGATGCGGCCCTGCTCAAAGCGCTCGTCGCGAATCCCGATGCCACGAACCTCGCGATCTCCGAGTCGACCGGGCTCGCCCGCAACACCGTGCGTGCCCGCCTGGCCCGGTACTCCGCCGAGAAGGCGCTGCGCTCCTTCGAGCGGCGGATCGACCCGGCCTTCCTCGGCTATCCGTTGCGCGCCTTCATCGTCACCACGGTGAAGCAACGGAAGCTCGGCACCGTCGCATCCACCCTCGCCGACGTGCCAGAGGTGCTGCAGGTGCACGGCCTCTCCGGGGTGGCCGACCTGCTCGTTCACGTGGTCGCGCGCGACGCCGACGACCTCTATCGCATTGCCGGACGCATCCTGGCCATCGACGGCGTCAAACGCACCTCGACCGGTCTGGTGATGGGCGAACTCGTCGAGTACCGAGTCGCGCAGTTGATCGGCGTCGAAACGAACCGGTGATCGAGCGACCGGTGATCGAGCCTGTCGAGATCACGTGATCCGGTCGCGAGGTCGGCTCACCGGGTCTCGACAAGCTCGACCAACGAAGGCAGTATCTCCTGATCCGCTCGACACGGGCCCAGGCGCCGGGCAAGACTCTGGGAGCGTGTAGCCTCAGGGGCTGTGAACGACATCGTGATTACCCTGACTGTGCTTCTGGTGGCGGTGGTCGTTTTCGTGTGGAACAAGCTCCCCGTCGGCGTGGTCGCCATCGGCGTCGCACTGGTGCTCTACGCCACCGGCGTCTTGTCCTTCGAACAGGCGCTTGCCGGATTCGGCGACCCGGTCGTCGTCTTCATCGCCGCACTCTTCGTCGTCAGTGAGGGCCTGGACGCCACGGGCGTGACGACCTGGGCCGGCTCCCAACTCATCGATAAGGCCGGCACCAGCCGACGCCGCATCATCACCTTCATCATGATCCTCGTCGCGATCGTCGCCGCCTTGATCAGCGTCAACGGCGCCGTCGCCGCACTGCTGCCGATGGTCGTCGTGATGGCGATCCGCACCTCGCAGTCGCCGTCACAACTGCTGATGCCCCTTGCGTTCGGAGCCCATGCCGGATCCCTGTTGGTGATGACGGGCACCCCGGTCAACGTGCTCGTCTCAGAACTCGCCGTCAACGCCGGTGCGCGGCCGATCGGCTTCTTCGAGTTCGGGCTGGTCGGCATTCCGCTCGTTCTCGGCACGATGCTCATCGTTGTGTTCCTCGGCCCGAAACTGCTTCCGAAGCGCAGCGCCGACTTCATGCCCCGCGACCTGAGCGATCACGCTCGCGTGCTCGCCCACCAGTACTCGCTTCCGCCCGAGGACCTCATCAGCAAGCGCTACGGTCTGACCGAGGTCGTCATCCCTCCGCGTTCCGAGTTCGTCGGCGACCGGGCGTTTCCCGGCATGGTCACCGCGAGCGGTGACCTGGTGATCGTCGCCATCCAGCGTTCAGGCGAAGACCTCGGCGAAACAGAGCTCGCCGAGGGTGATGTTCTGCTTCTCCGCGGCCCCTGGGATGCCCTCGACGTGAACACGACAGACCCCAACGTCGTGGTGATCGACGCGCCTCAGACCGTGCGTCGACAGGCGGTTCCGATGGGCCCTCGCGCCAAGTCGGCCCTCGTCGTGCTCGCCGGAATGGTCATTCTTCTCGCAACCGGGCTCGTGCCGCCCGCCGTTGCCGCGCTGCTCGCCGCCTGCGCGATGGTGCTGCTGCGGGTGCTGAGCGTGCAGCAGGCGCACCGTTCGATCTCCTGGACCACCCTGCTGCTCGTCGGCGGCATGATCCCGCTCTCTACGGCCATCCAGTCGAGCGGTTTGGCCGACCTCCTCGCCAACGGGTTGGTCGACCTGGTCGGTGAGTCGAGCCCGTATCTCCTCATTCTCGGCATCGCCGGAGTGACCCTGGTGCTCGGCCAGCTGATCAGCAACATGGCCACCGCCCTCATCGTGGCGCCGATCGCGGTCGCCATCTCGGTGGAGACCGGGATCTCGCTGATGCCGCTGCTGATGGCCGTTGCTGTGGCAGGCGCCGCATCCTTCCTCACCCCGGTGGCCACCCCGGCGAACACCATGGTGATGGGGCCGGGCGGCTATCGTTTCGGCGACTACTGGAAACTGGGACTGCCGCTGATGGCCCTGTTCCTGCTCGTCGCCGTGTTTCTCGTGCCATTCATCTGGCCGTTCTAACGCATGAACGACACTTTCGATCTCGTCACTTACCTCCTGCTCGCGCTGCACGTTGTCATCATCTTCGTCGCGGCAGTCTTCATCTCAGCGAACCGACGGCCGTCGACCGCCATCGCCTGGATCCTCGCCATCGTCTTCATTCCCTTCGTCGGCGCAGCCGTCTTCCTGCTGATCGGGCTGAACAAGCTGCCCAAACACCGCCGCGATAAACAGCGTGAGGTGAACGAGCTGATGATGGCCCGCACCCGCGGGCTCGAACTGGTCAGCCACGGCGACGACTGGCCCGACTGGCTGCGCTCCGCGGTGCGCCTGAATCAGAAGCTCGGCGCGCTCCCGATGCTCGGCGGCAACACCGCAGAGCTCATCGACGACTACCAGGGCTCCTTCGACGCGATGAGTCGCGAGATCGACGGCGCGACCCGTTTCGTGCACGTCGAGTTCTATGTGCTCGTGCGCGACGCTTCCACCGCCGGTTTCTTCGACGCCCTCGCCCGGGCCGCAGCCCGCGGCGTCACCGTGCGGGTGCTCTCCGACCACCTGTCCGGCTTGATGTATCCCAACCGAAAAGAGACCCAGAAGTTTCTGGCGGATGCCGGAATCGAGTGGTACGCGATGCTTCCGTTGCGACCGCTCCGCGGGCAGTGGCAACGACCCGACCTGCGCAATCACCGCAAGCTCGTCGTCGTCGACGGCCGAGCCGGGTTCACCGGCTCGCAGAACCTCATCGACTCGACCTATCTGAAGAAGAAGAACATCGCCCGCGGGCTGCACTGGCATGAGCTGATGGTGCGGGTCGAAGGGCCGGTCGTGCGGGAGCTCGACGCCGTCTTCGTCACCGACTGGTACAGCGAATCGGGCGTGCTCCTGCCGCTCGACACCAGCCCGGTCGTGCTGGGCGACAATCCCGCACTGCTCGACGCGCAGGTGTTGCCGAGCGGCCCCAGCTTCGACAACGACAACAACCTCAAGCTCTACGCGATGATGATCCACAATGCGAAAACCCGGGTCAGCATCACCAGCCCCTACTTCGTGCCCGAGGAATCGACGCTTCTCGCGATCGTGACCGCGGCGAACCGCGGGGTGGACGTCGAACTGTTCGTCTCGGAGATCGGCGACCAGGCGTTGGTGTACCACGCGCAGCGCTCCTACTATCAGGCCTTGCTCGATGCCGGGGTGAAGATCTACCTCTACCGAGCCCCGACCGTGCTGCACTCGAAGCATTTCACCGTCGACGATGACGTCGCGGTCGTCGGGTCCAGCAATATGGACATCCGCTCGTTCAGCCTCAACATGGAGGTCTCGGTGCTCGTGCACGGTCGCGACTTCGTCGACCGGATGCGTGTGGTCGAGGACAGCTACCGGGCCAACAGCAGGCAACTTGACCCCGTTGCCTGGGAGCAGCGCTCGGTCGCCGGGAAGATCGGTGACAGTCTCGCGCGGCTGACGTCGGCGTTGCAGTAGACGTTCGTTGGTCGAGCTTGTCGAGCGATGTACTGAGCCTGTCGAAGTGACCTCGCGAGCCGATCTCGAGACCGGGTCACCGGATCTCTGTAATGGTCACTAGCTGGTCTGGCTATCAGCTGGCAGGTTGGTTCTCATGCGCACGGTGGGGTGTGACTCGCCGGATCTCTGACCGTTCTTTGGAACGTGT
>NZ_JBFRCS010000020.1:0-45946 GCF_052113185.1 Leifsonia sp. YAF41 | reverse complement strand
AGGAGAGCGTGCGCGTGCCGGTAGCTGATCTGCCCGGCACCGAGCGCGGCGAGGGTGTCCGGGAAGTCATGCACCAACGCCTGGCTTTCAGCGATCAACGTTTGCACGGTGCGGTCCGGCAACCGGAGCAGGGCGGCCAGTTCGCTGACCAGCACCCGGGAGACGAGGTCCCGCTGGTAGGCGTCCCCGCCGAAGCTGACATAGGCCGGGGCGACCAGGGCACTGGTGTTGACGGTCAGCTCGGAGAAGAGGCGGGCGGCGTCGATGCGGCGGGCCCGGTCGGCATCCGCCGCGGCGCGCGCCTGTTCGGAATCCAGCACCAAGTCGATCAGGGAGCCGAGGTGGTCGGCCATGGCCGCCGGGGACATCTGGGATGCATCCGGCGGAACCGGATCGGGCGGTTTCGCGTAGGGCGATTGGGAGAACTCGTCGTTGAGGTTCATACACTTAGTCAACCGGTGACCACTGACATTCGACGGCCGAAAAGACCCCGAACCGACGGGTGGTGAAAACATTCTCGGAATCTTTTTCCAGACCGGCGCGAAATACGTTCAGAGGTCGGCTCGCGAGATCTCGAGACACGTGCTCGCAAGCTCGCGCGCTCCTCGATCAACGAGGCGGGGCCGCACAACCCGAGTTTCGGAGGTCGGCTCGCGAGGTCTCGACAGGCTCGACCACCGAGGACGGCCGAGTTCAGAGGTCGGCTCGCGAAATCTCGAGACACGGCCGACTCCGTCGGGCGCTCCTCGATCACCGAAAGCAAACGCCGAAGTCCGGCTAGAACGGACCGAGCAAGTCCCGGTTGAGCATCGCCGCCGCGTGCGCCCCGCTCCCGGCCGCAACCATGAGTTGCTCCGGACCGGGAGGCGTCGAGTCCCCCGCCGCGTAGAGGCCCGGGATCGAGGTGCGACCATGCTCGTCCACGACGATGAGACCCTCGTCGTCGGTGTGCAGCTGGGTGATCAGCGGCTCGAGATAGTCGATCGTCGGCGTCCAGTGAGGTCGCACGAAACCCGCTTCGCGCGCCACAATCTCGCCGTCTTCGAGTTCGATCCCGGTCATGGCACCGCGCTCCCCCACGATGTCGACGATCCGGCGGCGGTCGACGCGGATGCCCCGCCCCAGAAGCCTCGCCTCGTCAGCGTCACTCACTTCGCCGATGCCGTTCGTGAAGACCATGAGATCGTTGGTCCACTGCGAGATCAGCACAGCCCTCTCCGCGAGGTCGTTCGATTCGCCGACCAGAGCGAGGGCAGCATCCGCCTTCTCGTACCCGTCGCAGTCGATGCAGCTGTGCAGGTTCGTTCCGTACCAGGCACGGATGCTCGGCAGCGCCGGCAGCGTCTCGGTGAGCCCGGTGGCGATCACGACGGTGCGCGCCGTGACATCAAGGTTCGGCGCGCCGCGCAAGCCGCGCGTCGTGATTCGGAATCGTGGCTGACCGTTGGACAGATCAACGGAATCCCAGGCTCCGACGGCAGCCGCCGAACCTTGACCCGCTTCACCTTCACGGTCCACATCGAGCAACGTCACCGACCGCACCAGCCCCGAATGAAACTCCGCAGCCGGGTAGGCCTCGAATTCCTCCCGACCGAGTCGTCGCAGCTCCAGCGGCGACGCCCCATCACGAGTGATGAAACCGTGCGAATGCAGCGTCGCCGCATTGCGCGGCCGATTGCTGTCAATCAGAAGCGTGCGTCGGCGGGCTCGCACCAGGCTGAGCCCGGCGGCGAGCCCCGCCGGGCCCGCGCCGACAATAACGACGTCGTACTGTGCGGTCATGCCTACAGCGTGGCCGACAGACGCGCGAGGCGAGCGAGCGATTCGGACTTGCCGAGGATCTCCATCGATTCGAACAAGGGCGGTGACACACGACGCCCCGAAATTGCGACACGCAACGGTCCGAAGGCGACGCGCGGCTTCAAGGCCAGCGTCTCGATCAGCGTCGCAGTCAGCACGGTGTGCACGCGCTCGGTGGTCCATTCCGTTTCGGGAATATCTCCGAGGGCAGCTGTCGATGCTGCGAGGATCTCGGCGGCGTTCTGCGGGAGCGAGCCGAGGGCATCCGTCTCGTGCACCAGCGCGTCGGAGGTCGTGAACAGGAAGCCCAGCATGGCAGGTGCCTCGCCGAGCAGCGCAATGCGCTCCTGCACGAGCGGGGCGGCGGCAGCCAAGATGGCCTGCTGGGCGTCGGTGAGCGGCTCGCTGAGCACACCGGCCGCCACGAGGTACGGCACGGTGCGCGCGGCGAAGTCGGAGACTTCGAGCAGACGGATGTGGTCACCGTTGATTGACTCGGCCTTCTTCACATCGAAGCGGGCCGGGTTCGGGTTGACGTCTTCCACGTCGAACGCGGCGATCATCTCGTCGATCGAGAACACGTCGCGGTCGTGCGTGAGCGACCAGCCAAGCAGAGCCAGGTAGTTGACCAGGCCCTCGGGAATGAAGCCGCGGTCACGGTGGTGGAACAGGTTCGAGGCGGGGTCACGCTTCGAGAGCTTCTTGTTTCCGTCGCCCATCACGTAGGGCAGGTGACCGAAACGCGGCACGAAGGTCGTCAGTCCGATGTCGATCAGCGCGTGGTACAGCGCGATCTGGCGCGGGGTCGACGAGAGCAGGTCCTCGCCACGCAGCACGTGCGTGACGCCCATCAGAGCGTCGTCGACTGGGTTCACGAACGGGTAGAGCGGATGTCCGTTCGGACGCACGACGACGAAGTCGCTGAACGAGCCAGCCGGGAACGTGATCTCGCCACGAACCAGATCGTCGAAGGAGAGGTCGTCGTCGGGCACGCGCAGACGGAGCGCCGGCGAACGGCCCTCGGCACGGAAGGCAGCCTTCTGCTCGTCGGAGAGGTCGCGCTCGAAGTTGTCGTAACCCATCTTCGGGTCGCGGCCGAGCGAGACGTTGCGCGCCTCGATCTCCTCACCGGTTGCGAAGCTCTCGTAGATGTGGCCGGACTCGACGAGCTGTGCGATGACGTCGCGGTAGATGTCGTATCGCTCGGACTGGCGATACGGGCCGTGCGGGCCGCCGGCGTCGACGCCTTCGTCCCAATCGAGCTTGAGCCAACGCAGACCGTCGATGATCTGGCCGAAGCTTTCCTCGCTGTCGCGCGCGGCATCCGTGTCTTCAATGCGGAAGATCAGCTTGCCGCCGGTGTGCCGGGCGTACGCCCAGTTGAAGAGGGCCGTGCGGATCAGACCGACGTGCGGCGTTCCGGTGGGCGACGGGCAGAAGCGAACGCGCACATCGGCGCCGGTCGCAGCGGAAAATGGGTGTGCAGTTGTCTCAGACATCACTGACAATTCTAGACGAGTGGGCACGACGGTCGTGCGGCGTGCTCTCTCTAGGAGAAGGTCGGGGCCATCTCGAGCACGAGCATCATGGCGTCGAACATCTTCACGATCGCAACCACGATCTCCACAACGAAGACTGCGATCATCGCCCAGATCGGTGCGAATCCACGGCCGGCCTGCTTTTTGACAACCACCGAACGGCCGATGATGTAGACGATGCTGGAGAGAAACGTCCACGCCCAGTGAAATGGACGTGCATAGCCGAGGGCGACGAGCCGCCGGTGGTCGAACAAGGCACAGACCACGGTCCCGGCATACAACACCCAGCTGACGAACTGAAGGGCGATGTAGCCTCCGTCGAGAACCAGCTCTCCCGAAATCGAGGCCAGCATGTAGGCCTTGGTGTCCCAGGCCAGAAGCACGGGAAGCGTGGTGAGCGGCAGCAGAGTGATCAGCCAGATCCATGGCCCGTAGACAGGAGTCGTGGCGTCGACGGCCGGGCGGGCTACAGCACCGTAAACGTTCGATGCCGGATCCTGGACATGCTCAGTCCACCGGGTGCCGTCCCACCAACGTTGGCGAGTCGATCCATCTGGTTCGGCATACCAACCCGGTGCAGCAGTCATTGTTCCCCCTCTGAGAGACGTTCGGCGTCGCGCCCGTCACGATCACACTATCGGTCTCTTCGGACCCGTCGTCGCAGCACCCAGACGCGGCATGTTCAGCCGGCCGAACCACATCCGGTCAGCGCAACGAGCTGAGCCAGCGCTGCCGCGAGAGCCGGCATCCGCTCGCCTCCAACCGCCGTGACCGCATGCACCGTGCGGTGTTCGCGAGCTCCCGTCGACCGGATTTCGACTCCGGCCAGCGCCGACGCCGACCCGAACGCCGACCCGAGCGCCATCCGCGGCAGCATCGCGACGCCGATCCCGGCCGAAACCAGCCCGAGCACCGCAGCAACGTTGTCCGTCTCATACGAGATGCGCGGCACGAAACCGCTCTGATCGCAGAGTTGCAGCAGATGACCGCGGCAGCGTGGGCAGCCGCCGATCCAGTTCTCGTCGGCGAGTCCGGCCAGATCGACCTGCTCGGCCACAGCCGCCGGATGCCCGGTCGGCAGCACGAGAAGCATCTCGTCTGTGCAGAGCGCAACGTGACGGAGCCCCTGTGCGCTGCCCGGATGCGGGTCGTCACGATCCCCGGGATAGCTGAACGTGATCGCCAGGTCGACGCGGTCGTCGCGCACCGCGGCAACCGCCTCCGGCGGTTCCGCCTCCAGATACGTGAATCCGATCTCCGGGTGGCCGGCCGCCATACGGGCCAACAATTGGGGAACGAGGGTCGCCGACGCCGACGGGAACGCCGCGATCCGCACCCGGCCCGCACGCAATCCCTGCAGCTCGGCCAGCTCCCCCGCCGCAGCGTCGAGCGCCGTCGTCACCGCCACGGCATGGCGTGCAAGAACCCGGCCTGCCTCGGTCAGTCGCACCCCGCGGCCGACACGTTCGACGACCGGCATCCCCAGACGCTGCTCGAGACGTTTCAGCACCTGGCTGATCGCCGGCTGGCTGTATTCCAGTGCCGTCGCGGCTGCGGTGATCGAGCCGAGCTCAGACACCGCACGCATCGCGCGCAAGGAGTGGGCGTCCAGATCGAGTCCGGTCAGGGGAAGTGCAGCGGACGCCGGCGCCAGGGGCGCTGAAACAGGCGCAGCCGAAGCCGGGGTCTGGAGCATAGTCAGGGGTGCAGTCGGGAGCACGGTCATCCCCACAGGATAACCGTTGCTTATGCTTTGCATCGCAATGCTGCGGTTGTCGAATGAATCCACCCGGAACATGCTTGAAGCATGTCCTCCAGCACCACCGCCATCCCCGCACTGACCTTGGCCGAAGCCCAGTCCCGTTTCAGCGCCGGGCACGGGTACCTCGCCGCCTGCACCCTCGGCCTCCCGAGTCGCGACACCGTTGCGGCGATGACCGCCGACGCAACCGATTGGGCGCACGCCCGCGTGAGTGCCGCCGGCTACGGCGACATCGTCGAAGAGGTGCGCGGCAGTTTTGCCGAACTGGTCAGTATCGACCGCGACCGCGTCGCGATCGGCTCCCAGGTCTCAGTAATGGCCGGAATGGTCGCCGCCTCGGTACCCGACGGAGCCGAAGTGCTCTGCGTCGACGGCGACTTCAGCTCGATGGTCTTCCCCTTCCTCGCCCACGCACACCGCGGAGTCACCGTGCGGCACGCCCCGCTCGCCGATCTCGCCGGGAGCATCGGCCCGGCCACCTGGCTCGTCGCGTTCTCGCTCGTGCAGTCGGCGACGGGCGCCATCGCCGATGCCACCGCCATCACCGCCGCAGCGCGAGCGCACGGCGCCCGCACGTTCTGCGACACCACCCAGGCGACCGGCTGGCTGCCGGTGGATGCCTCCCAGTTCGACGCGACCACCTGCCACGCCTACAAGTGGCTGTGTTCGCCGCGCGGCGTCGCCTTTCTCACCGTCTCCCCCGAGTTTCAAACCGAACTGCGCCCCAACCAGGTCGGCTGGTATGCCGGACGCGACCCCTGGGCATCCTGCTACGGCCCCGAGATGAACCTGGCCGACGATGCCCGCCAATTCGACGTCTCCCCCGCTTGGCAGGCCTGGGTCGGTGCCCGCCCGGCGATCGACCTCTTTCGCCGACTCGACATCGCAGAAGTTCGCGATCACTCGGTCGGACTCGGCGACGCACTCTGCGACGGCCTCGGCATCGCTCGCACCGGTCAAGCGATCGTCACCTGGCCGGATGCCGACGGCGGCGATGTCGCCCGGCTCGCCGCGGCGGGAATCACCGCGTCGGCGCGCGCCGGTCGGGCACGAGTCGCCTTCCACCTCTGGAACAGTGCCGACGATGTCGCCGATGTCCTGACGGCGCTCGGACGCTGACCGCTGATCGAGCGCACGGCTGATCGAGCCGCTCCGGTGATCGAGCCTGTCGAGATCCCATGACCGTGTCTCGAGACTGGCTCACGAGGTCTCGACAAGCTCGACCAGCGAGAGACGTCAAGCTCGACCAACGAGTCGCGCTACGGACGAACGACGGTGTTGCGCAAGGTGCCGATGCCACTGATTGAGACCTCAACGGTGTCGCCGTTGACGAGCGGACCGACTCCGGCCGGGGTGCCGGTCAGGATGATGTCGCCGGGCAGCAGCGTCCACACACTCGACGCATACTCGACGATCTTCGCGACGTCGTGAACCATGTCGGTGAGCGCACCTGACTGGCGGATGTCTCCGTTGACGCGGGTCTCGAGAGTTGCGTCGTCGAGGTCGAACTCGGTCTCGATCACCGGACCGATCGGGCAGAAGGTGTCAAAGCCCTTCGCCCGGGCCCACTGGCCGTCGGACTTCTGCAGGTCACGCGCCGTCACATCGTTGGCGACGGTGTAGCCGAAAACGTAGGCGTCCGCGTTCGCCGCGCTCACGTTCTTGGCGATCTTGCCGATGACGATGGCCAGTTCACCCTCGTGCTCGACCTGGTTCGACTGCGGCGGCAGCACGATCGCGTCATCGGGGCCGACGACCGAGGTGTTCGGCTTGAGGAACAGCAGAGGGTCGGCCGGGGCGTCGCCGCCCATCTCCGCCGCGTGATCGTGGTAGTTCTTGCCAACCGCAACGACCTTCGAGCGCGGAATCACCGGAGCCAGAAGCTTGGCACCCGACAAGGCGACGCGCTCCCCGGTCGGCTCGAAGCCCGCGAACATCGGGTCGCCCTTCAACACGACAAGAGCGTCATCGTCGATGATTCCGAAGGCGATGCCGCCCAGGTGCGAGAAGCGTGCGATCTTCATGTGAATCCAGTCAGTGAGGGGTGGAGCAAAAAGCGAAGTAGTGCAGGGGTGATGATGCGAGCGGCGACCGGGCCGCCGCTCGCAGTGCACCCTACGCGTCGAGGCGGGTGAGCCAGCCGTGACGGTCGGGGCGACGGCCGTGCTGAATGTCGGTGAGCTCCTCGCGGAGCGCCATCGTGATCTCACCGGCGGCCGCGTCGGCGTCACCGATGGTGAAGTCAGCAGCCTTGAGCTGCGAGATCGGCGTGACGACTGCGGCGGTGCCGCAGGCGAAGACCTCGGTGATCGATCCGGATGCGACGCCATCGCGCCATTCCTCGATCGACACGTCGCGCTCTTCAACGGTCATGCCGCGGTCCTCGGCAAGCTGGATGATGCTCGCTCGGGTGACGCCTTCGAGGATCGTTCCGGTCAGGCGCGGGGTGACCAGGCGGTCGGTGCCATGCACGAAGAAGATGTTCATGCCGCCGAGCTCATCGATGTGAGTGCCGGTTTCGCCGTCGAGGAACAGCACCTGGGCGCATCCGTTTTCGGCCGCTTCCATCTGCGGCAGCAGCGAGGCGGCGTAGTTTCCGCCGCACTTGGCCGCACCGGTACCACCGCGACCGGCGCGGGAGTACTCGGTTGACAGCCAGATCTTCACCGGTGAGACACCGTTGGCGAAGTAGGCGCCGGCCGGGCTGGCGATGACGTAGTAGGCAACGGTCTGTGCCGCACGCACACCGAGGAAGTTCTCATTGGCGATCATGAACGGGCGCAGGTACAGGCTCGACTCGGAACCCGACGGAACCCACTGGCCGTCAACGGCAACGAGCTGCTTGACCGATTCGATGAAGTCGGCGACCGAGAGTTCCGGCAGTGCGAGACGACGCGCTGAACGCTGCAGACGCTCGGCGTTCTTCTCGGGGCGGAACGTCCAGATCGAACCATCGGCATGACGGTAGGCCTTCAGCCCTTCGAAGATCTCCTGGGCGTAGTGCAGCACCGCCGAGGCCGGGTCAATCTGCAGCGGGCCGTAGGGCGTGACACGAGCGTCGTGCCATCCCTCACCGATGCTCCAGTCGATGGTGACCATGTGGTCGGAGAAATGCTTGCCGAACCCGGGGTCGGCCAGCACCGCATCACGTTCCGCGTCAGCGCGAGCCGTCGTTGACGGCGTCAGCGCGAAGCTGAGGGGAAACGTGGTGGTGGGTGCTGTAGCGGAGTCTGTCTGGCTCATGGGAGTCCCTTTGCTCTTTCCGAATCTCTATCGTCTGTTCATCAGCGTCGTCTGCGGGTCAGCTGCTCGTGCGGCTAGGTGCTGAGCCTGGTCACGATTGCATCGCCGATCGCCGCCGTGCTGCGGGGCACCCCAGCGGCAGCGCCCTCGGAGCGAGCTGCGATGTCGGCCGTGACGGCGTCTCTCACGCGGGAAGCCGCTTCAGTCAGACCGAGGTGATCGAGAAGCAGCGACACGGAGAGGATGGCCGCCGTCGGGTCGGCCAGCTGCATGCCCGCAATGTCGGGAGCCGAACCGTGTACCGGCTCGAACATGCTGGGGAAGCGACCGTCCGGGTTGATATTCCCGGAGGCCGCAAGTCCGATGCCTCCGCTGATCGCGGCAGCCAGATCGGTCAGGATGTCGCCAAAGAGGTTGTCGGTGACGATGACGTCAAATCTACTCGGATTTGTGACGAGAAAAATCGTCGCCGCGTCGACGTGCAGGTAGTCGACGGCAATGTCGGGGTATTCGGCGGCAACCGCGTTCACGGTGCGCTGCCAGAGGCTGCCCGAGAAGACGAGCACGTTCGTCTTGTGCACGAGGGTGAGCTTCTTGCGCGAACGAGCACGAGCTGCCTCGAAGGCATAGCGCACGACGCGCTCGACGCCGAACGCCGTGTTCACCGACACTTCATTGGCCACCTCATGCGGGGTGCCTTGACGGATGGCGCCGCCGTTTCCGACATACGGACCCTCGGTTCCCTCACGCACGACAAGGAAGTCGACGTCGCCGGGTGCGGCGAGGGGGCTCGCCACACCGGGGAACAGCACGCTCGGGCGCAAGTTCACGTAGTGGTCGAGCGAGAAGCGCAGCTTGAGCAGCAGGCCACGTTCGATGTTGGCGTTGGCCAGACGCGGGTCTCCGGGAACGCCGCCGACGGCACCCAACAGGATCGCATCGTGCGAGGCGATTGCCGCTAGGTCGTCGTCCGTGAGCACATCGCCCGTTTCGAGGAACCGTGCCGCGCCGAGCGAGAAGTGAGTCTTCTCGAAAACCACGTCTTCTCCGTGCACGACAGCGTCGAGCACCTTGACGGCTTCGGAGACGACCTCCGGGCCGATCCCGTCACCGGGAATGAGAGCGAGTGTGATTCGGCGAGACATAGGGCTCCGTGGGTTGTGATGATTTCGGTAGCTAAACCCTACTGCGAGCTGCAGCCCTATCGCGCCTTCCGCAGTGTGGTCACCGCCACGACAGCGGCTGAGAGCACGAGTGCCGCACCGATCCAGGCCGTCGGGCCGATGCCACTGGCAAAGGCGTGCTGTGCCGATTCGAGCAGGGCCTCAGCGGGTCCGGCGGGCAGCTGTTCGGCCACCGCTACGGCACCGCCCAGCGTCTCGTGAGCCGCGTGCTGCTGTTCGGGGGTCAGTCCCTCCGGGATCACGACCGTGTTGCGGTAGGCCGCGGTCATGATCGTGCCCAGAATCGCCGTTCCGAGCACGGCACCGAGCTCGTAGGCGGTCTCGCTGACGGCGGATGCCGCACCCATCTTCTCGGCAGGAGCGTTCGCGATCACGAGTTCGTTCGACACGGTCTCGGCGGCGCCGATTCCGATGCCGAACGCCACGAAGACGATGGCAATTCCGAGCGCAGTGATCCCGTCGCCGAGAAGCGCGACCGACACATACCCCGAGGCAGTAATCAGCAAACCGATGGGGATCAGAACCGACGGGCGCACGCGGCGCGCAATCGGCACGACGACAAGTCCCGCGATGATCATCACGAGCAGACCCGGCACGAGCACGAGCCCGGCCACGAGTGGCGACAGCCCCAACACGAGCTGCAAGTACTGCGAGATGAAGAAGAGCCCGCCGACGAGCGCAACGACGCTCAGCAGGTTCACGCCGATGGCGCCACTGAAGGCACCCTTCTGAAAGAGACGCAGATCAAGCATCGGGTGGCTGAGGCGCTTCTGGCGACGCACGAACAGGTAGCCGGCCACGAGTCCGATCAGCACCGACACAACGGGAACTGTTTCGAACCCGCGCTCGGCGAAGGTCTTGATCCCGAACACGATCGGAGCCATCGCGGCAAGCGACAGCAGGATGCTGATGACGTCGATGCGGCCCGGATCCGGGTCTTTCGATTCCGGCACCAGGATCGGCGCAAAAATGAACAGCGGCACCAGGAACGGCACGGCAAGCAAGAAGACCGAGCCCCAGGAGTAGTGCTCGAGCAAGAATCCGCCGATGACCGGTCCGAACGCGCTACCCGCCGCGAATCCGCTCGCCCAGACGGCGATCGCCAGGCGGCGCTGGTCACGGTTGGTGAAAACGGAGCGCAGCAGCGACATCGTCGACGGCATTAGCATGGCGCCGAAGAAACCGAGGGCGGCACGCGCAGCGATGAGCATCTCAATGCTTGTCGCGAACGAGGCCAGAACCGAGACGACGCCGAATCCGGCCGAACCGATCAGAAGGAGCTTGCGGCGTCCGACCCGGTCACCGAGGCTACCCATCGAGACGAGAAGCGCGGCGAGCACGAGCRGGTAGATGTCGATCATCCACAGCAACTCGGTGCCGCTCGGCGTGAGGTCTTCCGAGATCGACGGCAGCGCAAGGTTCAGCACGGTGTTGTCGATGGAGATCAGCAGCACCGGAAGCATCAGAACGGCAAGCGCCCACCATCCACGGCGACCGGCGCGCGGGCCGTCGATTTCGACCGGGACGGACTTCGTAGTGGGGTGTGAGCCGGTGTGGGAGGACACGGAAAGCTGCTTTCTTGTTCGAGTGGACAGAGCCACTATACCGTCCAGCCGGTACAGTAGTAAACATGCCTCCACAATCTTCTCGCTACGATGGCCAGATGGCCAGCATCACCCCCACGCGCGATCGACTCCTCGATGCTTTTGAGGAGCTCCTGATCGAGCACGGAGAGCGTGCGGCAACCCTTGAGGGCGTTGCCGCAGCCGCCGGTGTCTCCAAGGGAGGATTGCTCTACCACTTCGGATCGAAGGCGGCGCTGATCGACGGCCTGCTCGCTCGACTCAGCGACCTGGTCGCCGAAGACATTGCAGACATCCGTTCGGCGTCGGCCGGTGCCGTCGACTTCCTGATCCGCACCTCAGCCAGCGCCGGCACGCCGTTCGACCGCACTTTCGTCGCGGTCACCCGGCTCGCTCAGGGGTCGCACCAGCAGGCCAAAGACATGCTGGCCGGTTTTCGTCGCGACTGGGTCGCGGTCATCGAGGAGGCCGTTGGCGACCGCGACGTCGCCCAGATGATCGCGCTGATCAGCGACGGTCTCTTCTACGAGTCGACGGTCTCCGATGCGAAAGACAGCACGGTCGACTACCTCTCACCCGCCGGGCTCGACGGCCTGCTCGCGGTGATTGCGCGCGTCATCCCGAAGCGCGACTGAGTCAGCGCGTCGGGCATACACAAAGGAGGGCGAGCCATCACGGCCCGCCCTCCCTTCGCGATCTGAAACCTAGTCGGTCAGGTCAATCTCAACCATCAGGTCTGYAGCGATCGCATCGCGCACGGATGCGAGCAGGCCGGCCGGCACCGGGGAGTCGACGGTCAGCACGCTGAGCGCCTTTCCACCAGCGACGTGGCGCGCGATCTGCATGCCGGCGATGTTGATCTCTGCGTCGCCGAAGACGCTGCCGTAGACGGCGACGATGCCCGGGCGATCGGTGTAGAGCATCACGATGAGGTTCTTCGCAAAGGGAACCTCCACCTCATAGCCGTTGATCTCGACGATCTTCTCGATCTGCTTGGTGCCGGTCAGCGTGCCGGAGACCGACACCTGCGAGCCATCAGCGAGGGCGCCGCGCAGGGTGATCACGTTGCGGTATTCCGGGGAATCCGCATCGGTGATCTGCCGCACCGCGATACCGCGCTGCTCAGCCAGGAGCGGCGCATTGACGTAGGAGACGGTCTCGCTGACCACGTTGGTGAAGATGCCCTTGAGCGCAGCCAGCCGGTACACGCTCACGTCGTAGGCGGCCAGTTCGCCGTGAACCTCGATGTCGACACTGGTGAGCGGGCTGTGCGAAGCGAGCCCGGAGAAGACCTGGCCGAGCTTCTCGACCAGCGGGATGCCGGGGCGCACGTACGGGTCGATGACGCCGCCGGCCACGTTCACCGCGTCGGGAACGAGCTCGCCGGAGAGCGCGAGGCGCACCGACTTGGCCACCGAGACGCCCGCCTTCTCCTGAGCTTCATCGGTGGAGGCACCGAGGTGCGGGGTGACGATGATGTTGTCGAGGCCGAGCAGCGGCGAGCCGGTGGGCGGCTCGCTCACGAAGACGTCGAGGCCGGCGCCGCCGATGGTGCGGGCGACGAGCGCGTCGTGCAGCGCATCCTCGTCGATGAGTCCACCGCGGGCGACGTTCACGACAAACGCGGTCGGCTTCATCTTGGCGAGCTGCTCGGCACCGATCATTCCGGTGGTCTCCGGGGTCTTCGGCATGTGGATGGTGATGAAGTCAGACTGCTCGAGCAGTTCGTCGAGGCTCACCGGGGTCACGCCGAGCTGCTGCGCACGCGCGGAGGTGATGTAGGGGTCGTAGGCGATCACGTTCACGCCGAACGCCTGCAGGCGTGCGGTGATGAGGGCGCCGATGCGACCGAGGCCGACGATGCCGACGGTCTTTTCGTACAGCTCGATACCGGTGTACTTCGAGCGCTTCCACTGACCCTCGGCCAGTGCGCCGTGGGCGGCGGGGATGTGGCGGGCCAGGCTGAGAATGTGACCAACGGTCAGTTCGGCCGCGGAGATGATGTTCGACGTCGGGGCGTTGACGACCATGACGCCGGCAGCGGTAGCCGCCTTGATGTCGACGTTGTCGAGGCCGACACCGGCACGCGCGATGACCTTCAGCAGCGGTGCTGCGGCGATGGCTTCGGCATCCATTTTGGTGGCGGAACGCACCAAGACGGCGGATGCGGCGGGCAACGCGGCGAGAAGTGCACTGCGGTCGGCTCCGTCGACGTTGCGCACGTCGAAATCGGGGCCGAGAGCATCGACTGTGGCGGGCGAAAGTTCTTCAGCGATCAGTACAACTGGTTTCGACACGGCTTCGTTTGACACGACAATAGATCCTTCGATTGCGTACGGGAGCTTGCGCCGCGACCATGGGGCGCCAGATATGGAAATACTCTATCGGCTGCCGAATGCTCGAATGAGCACGGTGACGTCCTGTGACCGGCAATCTGTCCGGGGTGTGCGCCCCGCCGCACTGTTCGTCTTGCCTCGACGATCAGGCGTCTCAGACGATCAGGCGCCTCAGACGATCAGACGCCCGAGGCCGAACATCACGATGATGTCGATGGAGAGCACCGCGACGAGGCACAGCCCGGCGAAGAAGATCACTGCCTGGGCACCCGCACTTCGACGGCGCCCGATCACGAGGGCAATGCCGAACACGAGAAGCGGCATCAGCACCGCGAAGATCAGCACCGTCCAGCCAAAACCGCTGAGCTGCGTGTCGAGGCTCTGGGCGGTCAGATTGAGCCCGACGAGGTTGCCGATCGCCTCCCAGACGTCGTAGACGTAGAAGAGCCCGAATGGCACGGCGAGGGCAATAGTGATCCAGAGCGGAGCGCGAGTTCTTGACTCGGCCTGAACGATGTCGTGGTCGCCGGTGTGTGACGCGGTATCGCTCATCAGACTGTCCCTACGCCGAAAATGAAGGGAAGCGGTGCGAGCAGCACAACCCCGATGAGCAGCCAGAGCATCCGAAGCCGTGGGCGGTCGTTGGTCAGCCAGTACACGGCACCGAACCAGACGAGTGGGGCGATGACGGCCAGCCAGGCACCGAGCGAGAACATGAATTGACCGACCGGGTCGACGATCGGGTTTCCGACGCGAGACGTTCCAATGAACCAGCCGACGGTGTACAGCATGTAAATGCCGCCGAGCACTCCCATCCCGACCAGGGCGACCGAACTCGGCGGTGGAGCGTCGTCCGCGGCACCGAGGTGCTGCGTCGCAATGTGGGTGGTCCCGGCGTCGGCATCCGCTGCCGTCGTGCTGCCGGCCCCCGCGGGGGTTCCCACAGCGGTCCAGCCTTCCGGCAATTCATCGACAGCCGCTGCCGACGTCATCGACTCGTCAGGGGCCGGGCCAGCGTGACCGTCCGCGTCACTGGCGACGAGGGTCGGATCGTCGTCGCCGGCCCAGCTCAGTGCGTCGTTGTCCTGCTTCGCGCTCATTTCTCCAGAGTACTGCGCACCGCGTTGACTGCGGCACGGGCAAGTTCTTCGTCGGTCACGTCGAAGTCAGCAGCTCCCCCGCCGGGGCCGCTCGGCGCGAGCGACAGGGCGGCCTTCTTGGCGGAGAGGTGGATGGCATCGATTCCCGTTGCGAGCAATGCCGGGATGCTCTCCAGGGTGACACCACCGCCGGCCATGATCTGGAGTCGTCCGTCGGCAAGCTGCGCCATCTGGCGCAGCATGTCCCCACCGTCCAAGCTGCGCGGCGCTCCCCCGGAGGTCAGCACCCGCGCGACGCCGAGGTCGATCAGCTGGTCGAGAATCTGCAGCTGCCGAGTGCCGATGTCGATCGCGCGGTGAAAGGTGACGGTCAGGCCTTCGGCGGCCGCGATGAACTCGCGGGTCGCAGCCGTGTCGACGGTTCCGTCAGCGTTCAATGCCCCCACAACGATGCCGCCGACACCCGCCGCTGACGCCGCACGGATGTCCCGCACCGTCGTCGCGACTTCGCTCGCCGAGTAGACGAATCCGCCGGCGCGCGGGCGCACCAACACGTTCACATAATTCGGGTGGCCGGCCGCTGACGCCGCCTCGACGGCCATCTCGATCGTTCCGATCGACGGGGTGAGGCCGCCGAGCCCCAGGGCGCTGCAGAGTTCAACACGATCGGCGCCGGCCCGCAGTGCGATGCCGAGGCCATCGACATCCTGAACTGCGATTTCAATGGCTGGTGCAGATGACGGCATTGTTCTCCTTGAGGTTCGGGTGGGGTTCACCCCGTGTGATTACGCTATCTCGATTGCGAGCCGGTCAGTCTCCGCGGCGCACCACGATCGCGTCCAGGGACGGGGTCCCCGTCGTGTCGAACGGAAAAACGCCGGGCACGAGGTGATGGTGGCCGAGACGCAGCAGGTCTTGGTCGACGCCTCCGGGCGTGAGGGCGAGTTTCCAGCCGGCAGCCAGGTCGTAGAGCTCCGGTTCGAGGTAGCCGATCTTCACCACGACGATGTCCGCGGCGTGCGGATCGAGGCCCAACATTGTGAAGTCCGCAATGTGGTGGAACGGCTTGCGCTTCGCAGTGATGATCGCTTGCACGCCGCCGGCCACGATGACGACCTGGGTACCCGCATCCGGGTCGCCCTCTGTGATCGAGAAGACCGTGCCGGAGAGTGCGACGGGGCCGGAGGGACCCGGGTCGACCCGGCCACCGACCAACAGGTCGACGTGCGCGCCGACGCCGGCCGCGACAGCCTGTTCAACTGCAGCCTCGTCGAAGATCGAGGCGTGGATGACGCTGATGCTGCCGTCGTGAAACTCGGGGCGGGCCAGCAGCCGGCCAAGCGTCCAGGAGACGTCGCCGGCGCCCCCGGCGGTCGGGTTGTCACCGGAGTCTGAGATGAGGAACGGGCGCGCGTCGGGCGCGGCCAGGGCGGCAGCGATCGACTCGTCGAGCGGAAGAGCATCGGCGACGAACTCGAAGGCGTCGCGGGCATCCCAGTAAAGTCGGCCCAGCCGGGAGGCCTCGGCTTGGATCAAGGCGCGGTCGTAGCCGGTGACGACGACTGCAGCTTGACAGCGCGGTTCGTCGGCCCAGGCGTAGCCGACCCACAGTGCGGCGTCGAGCACACCGTCGAGGGCTTCGATTTTCGGAACCTCGGCGTAGAGGCTCGCCGCGGGCTCGATCCGGGTGCTCGTCTTTTCGCCGGGAAGCAAGACCGGCACCTGCAGCCAGGCTGTGAATGGCCGGCGAGCCTGGGGGTCGTTTCCGACCGAGGACCGCAGCTGACCGAGCAGGTTGAAGACGGCACGCTCTTTGGTGTTCCACTCGTCTTCGTGCGGGGCCATCCGGTACGCGGTGATCAGATCGACTTCGTCGAGCAACTCACGCGACACGTTGCCGTGCAAGTCCATCGCCGTCGACACGAGCACGTCGGAGCCGAGAGCTTCGCGCACAGCGTGGGCGAGGTCGGCTTCGACGTCGGTCATGCCGACCACGCTCATGGCGCCGTGGATGTCCAGATAGAAACCGTCGAATGGGGCGTTGGCCCGGATGCCGTCGAGAATCTCCTGCTTCATCCACGCGTAGGTCTCGGCGGCAACAGCACCACCAGGAATCGAACGGCTCTGCATCAGCGGCACCCAATCGGCGGCGGAGCGCAGCTCGCTTCCCGGCGTCAAAAACGGGTAGTAGCTCATCAGTGTCTCGCCGCGGCGAACGGTGAACGCCTCATCACCGCTGATGTGCGGAGAGAAGGTGCTCGACTCGATCGCGATTCCGGCGATGCCGATCCGGGGGCGCGTCAGGCCACCGTCCTCGACGGGATCAAGTGGACCAGACCACACTTCTGACGCCTCGACTGTCATGGTCCGGCTCTCCCCTGGCTGTTCGTTCGCATCGGTATTCATCGCATCTATTCTTTCGTGTTTGAGATTGTGGTCGTGCGCGTTGCGCGATTCAGCTGCCGGTCGTGCGCTACCGTGGGTTCAACGTGAGCGATCCTCGAAGCGGAGGAGACCGCCGACCGAGTCGAGTGAGCATCTGACAACACGACGTCGGCTCGAAGGAGCTGTCAATGAAGATTGTTGTTCTCGTCAAGCAAGTCCCTGACACGTGGGGTGAGCGACGGCTCGACCCCGCGACCGGCCGGCTCGATCGTGCGGCCAGTGAGACGGTCATCGACGAGATCGATGAGCGCGCCCTGGCCGTTGCGCTGCTTCATCAGGAGACGACCGGCTCCGAGGTGGTTGCGCTGACGGTCGGACCGGATTCGGCCACCGCGACGCTGCGCAAGGCGCTCGCGCTCGGTGCCGATTCAGCGATCCACGTTCAGGCCGATCTCCTGATCGGCGCGGATGTCGTACAAACGGCACGGGCGATCGCCGCGGCTCTGACCACATCTGGTTTCGATCTCGTCATCGCCGGAAATGAGTCGACCGACGGCCGAGGCGGCGTCGTGCCGGCGATGGTTGCCGAACTTCTCGGAATCCCCCATCTCACCTTTCTCGATTCCGTTACTGTTGGCGTCGACCGCGTCAGCGGCGAACGCAACACCGGGCAGAGTGTGGTCAGCGTGACGTCCCCGCTCCCCGCCGTCGCCTCGGTGACCGAGCGGGCCGCCGAACCCGGCTTCCCGACATTTCGCGGAATCATGAAAGCCAAGAAGAAAAAAATTGACACCCTGACCGCGGCCGACGTGGGTCTCACCGAGGCCGGCRGCGGTGCGACCGGTGCACAGGCCTCGACCCGCGTGCTGACGGTCGCTGAGCGAGCGACGAAAGCGGCCGGAGTCACGATCGTCGACGACGGCACGGCCGGCGACCAGCTCGCCACCTTTCTGTTTGACGGCAAGCTGATTGATCGGACGTAGCCCATGCCCACTGTGTTGGTTCTGATTGATCTCACCCCGAGCGGTGAGGTCGCCTCCACTGCCGCCGGGCTTCTCGCCGCCGCAGCGCTGCTGGGGACTCCCGTTGCCGTCGTGGCCGTCGCTCCCTCAGGAACCGCGGGGGCAGACTCCGGGGCGGACCCCGAGTCTGCCCTTGTCGCCGCGCTCGGCCGCATGGGCGCAGAAACCGTGCACCTCGTCGAAACCGACCTGTCACGTCTGGTGGCGCCGCAGGTCGAGGCGCTGCTCTCCGGCGTCGCCGAGTACTCCCCCGTCGCTGTTCTCACCTCACACTCCGTCGACAGCCGAGAGGCGGCGGCCCGGCTTGCGATTCGAGTGGGTTCCGGCATCGCCGTCGACGCCGTCGGGGTGCGCTGGGAAGACGACCAAATCGTCGTTGAACACTCGGTTTTCGGCGGCGCCTATTCCGTCGATTCGGTGGTCTCCGCCGGCCCCCCGGTCATCACCGTGCGCGTCGGCGCATTCGACGGATCCCTCACCCCCTCGAACCCGGAGATCACCCGCGCGACGGCGACGGTCACTGTACCGGCGGCATCCGTCACCGCTGTCGCGCCGCTGCCGTCGACGCCGGGCCGCCCCGAACTCGCCGGAGCGTCAATCGTCGTCTCCGGTGGTCGCGGCCTCGGCTCACAGCAGAACTTCGTGCTTGTCGAACAGCTCGCCGATGCGCTGGGCGCCGCCGTCGGCGCCTCACGGGCCGCCGTCGACGCCGGCTATGTGCCGGCGTCGAGCCAGGTCGGGCAGACCGGCACGACCGTGTCGCCGCAGCTGTACATCGCCCTCGGAATCTCGGGAGCCATCCAGCACCGGGCCGGAATGCAGACGGCCAAGACGATCGTCGCCATCAACACAGACTCGAGCGCCCCGATTTTCGAGATCGCCGACTTCGGCGTCGTCGGCGATATCAACGTCATCGTGCCGCGACTGATCGCTGCGATTCAGCAGCGGGCGCGCGAGTGATGGCTGCTGCGGTGGACCGACAACGCTGGACCAGGCTCCGCTGGCAGATTCCCGCTGCCCTCGCCCTGATGGCGCTGATCATTCTTGCTGCGAAGGGGCTGCGCACCCTTCCCGCGGTGGAGGACTTCATGACGCGCTATCCCGGGGAGACGCCGCTCCCGGCCGGCACACCCGTCGGATTTCCCGCCTGGCTCGGCTGGCAGCATTTTCTGAACGCCCTCTTTCTCGTGCTGATCGTTCGCTCAGGCTGGTTGGTGCGCACGAATCGACGGCCGGAAGGATTCTGGGCCCCACGCCGCCGCCGGCCGGGGGCCCCGCCCAAGAAACTGCGACTCTACCTGTGGCTGCACCTCGTGGTCGACGCGCTCTGGCTGCTAAACGGCCTCGTCTTCGTCGTGCTCATCCTGGTCACCGGCCAGTGGGCGCGCATCGTTCCGACGAGCTGGGATGTCTTCCCGAACGCGGTCTCGGTCGCTCTGCAGTACGCGTCGCTGGACTGGCCGACAGAGAACGGCTGGATCAACTACAACAGCCTGCAATTGCTCGCCTACTTCACCGTCGTGTTTGTCGCCGCTCCCCTGGCCATTCTGACCGGCATCCGGATGTCGCTGTTTTGGCCCCAAGAGTCCGCCACCCTCAACAGGCTGTACCCGATTCAACTCGCCCGTGCCGTGCATTTTCCGGTGATGCTGTTCTTCGTCGCGTTCGTGGTCGTACACGTGACGCTGGTACTGGCCACCGGGGCACTGCGCAACCTCAACCATATGTACGCGGCCCAGGATGGCGACGGCTGGGTCGGTGCGATCATCTTCGCGCTCTCGGCGGTGCTGATGGTCGCAGCGTGGGCTGCGGTGCGGCCCCTCGTCATCCGTGCGATCGCCGCCCCGTTCGGAACGGTCACGCGCTAAGCGCCACCCTGGCGTGGGGAATCCCCGTGGGCGTGCGCCATCCCCCACGCCCAGCGGGATTCCCCACGCCCAGCATTCGTGAGTCGACTCGGGCAACGCGCGAAAATGCCCGTCCCGACAAGGTCGGGACGGGCATTTTCATGACTCAGAGTTAGCGAGCAGCTTCGCCGTCAACGTAGTCGTCGTCGTTCGAGGCGTTCCAGGCGAACAGCTTGCGCAGCTCGCGGCCGGTGGCCTCGATCGGGTGCTCTTCGCCCTTCTTGCGGAGTGCCAGGAACTCGGGAGCTCCGGCGTCCTGGTCCTTGATGAAGCGGTCAGCGAATGCACCGTTCTGGATGTCGGCGAGAACGGCCTTCATGTTCTCCTTGACGCTCGGGTCGATGACGCGCGGGCCGGAGACGTAGTCGCCGTACTCAGCGGTGTCGGAGACGCTCCAACGCTGCTTGGCGATGCCACCCTCCCACATCAGGTCAACGATGAGCTTGAGCTCGTGCAGAACCTCGAAGTACGCAACCTGCGGCTGGTAGCCGGCCTCGGTCAGAACCTCGAAGCCGTACTGGATGAGCTRCGAAGCGCCACCACAGAGAACAGCCTGCTCACCGAACAGGTCGGTCTCGGTCTCTTCGGTGAACGTGGTCTTGATGCCGCCGGCACGCAGGCCACCGATCGCCTTGGCGTAGCTGAGGGTGAGAGGCCAAGCGTTGCCAGTCGCGTCCTTCTCGACAGCGACGATGACGGGAACGCCACGGCCTGCTTCGTACTCGCGACGCACGGTGTGACCCGGGCCCTTCGGAGCAACCATGACCACGTCGACGCCCTCGGGCGCTTCGATGTAGCCGAAACGGATGTTGAAGCCGTGTCCGAAGACGAGGGCCTTGCCGTCGGCCAGGTTCGGCTTGACGTCGTCGGCGTAGAGGTGACGCTGCACCTGGTCGGGTGCGAGGATGACGATGACGTCAGCCCAGGCGGATGCCTCGGCGGCGGAGAGCACGGTGAAGCCGGCTTCCTCAGCCTTGACGATCGACTTCGAGCCGGCCTTCAGACCGATGACGACCTCGACACCCGAGTCGCGCAGGTTCTGCGCGTGGGCGTGTCCCTGCGAGCCGTAGCCGATGACGGCAACCTTCTTGCCCTGGATGATCGACAGGTCAGCGTCTTTGTCGTAGTAAATCTCAGACACGAGTAGTTCTCCTTGTTTATCGTTGGTCGTATCTCGACGGGCTCGATAACCGGTCGAGACCCGGATCTCGACAAGCTCGATCTCCGGGGGTTTGTTTTAGTTTTTGAAAACGCGTTCGGTGATCGACTTGGAGCCGCGACCGATGGCGAGCAGGCCCGACTGCGCCATCTCCTTGATTCCGTAGGGCTCAAGCACGCGAAGCAGCGCCTGGGTCTTTCCGGTGTCGCCGGTGACCTCGATGACAACGGCATCCGTTGCCACGTCGACGACCCGCGCGCGGAACAGGGTGACGGCTTCGAGCACCTGGGAACGCGTCGAGTTGTCCACGCGCACCTTGATCAAGAGGTGTTCGCGCTGCACCGACTGTGCCGGGTCGAGCTCGACGATCTTGATCACGTTGATCAGCTTGTTCAGCTGCTTGGTGACCTGCTCGAGCGGCTGGTCTTCGACGTCAACCACAATCGTGATCCGGGACAAACCCTCGATCTCGCTGTGACCGACGGCCAGGCTTTCAATGTTGAAGCCACGGCGGGCGAACAGGCCGGCGACACGAGTCAGCAGACCGGGTTTGTCCTCAACGAGGAGGCTCAGAACGTGGGTGCTCATGGTTACTCCTCTTCCCAGGTGGGTGCGTGGTCTTTGGCGTACTGGACTTGGCTGTTGCTGACGCCCTGCGGCACCATCGGCCAGACCATCGCATCGCGGCTGACCACGAAGTCGATGACGACCGGGCGGTCGTTCGTCGCCAGGGCCAGCTTGATCGCGTCGTCGACCTGGTCGGCACGGGTGACCCGGATGCCGAGGGCACCGTACGCGTCAGCCATCTTCACAAAGTCGGGAACCATCGCCGTGTCGTGCCCGGTGTTCAGATCGGTGAACGAGTGACGTCCGTCATAGAACAGCGTCTGCCACTGGCGCACCATTCCGAGTGACGAGTTGTTGATGATCGCCACCTTGATCGGGATGTCGTTGATGGTGCAGGTGGCGAGTTCCTGATTCGTCATCTGGAAGCATCCGTCGCCGTCGATCGACCAGACCACGCGGTCAGGCTCAGCCACCTTGGCGCCCATGGCTGCGGGAACGGAGTAGCCCATGGTTCCGGCGCCACCGGAGTTGAGCCAGGAGTTCGGGCGCTCGTACTTGATGAACTGGGCAGCCCACATCTGGTGCTGGCCGACGCCGGCAGCGTAGACGCCCTCCGGTCCGGTCAGCTCACCGATGCGCTTGATCACGTACTGCGGCGCGAGCAGGCCGTCGGCCGGCTCCGAATAGCCGAGCGGGAACTTCTCCCTGAGGTTGTTCAGGTAGGTCCACCAGTCGGCGTAGTCGGTGGCGGCGTCACCCTTCGCCTGTGCGAATGCAACGGTGAGGTCAGCGATGACGTCCTTGGCATCGCCAACGATGGGCACGTCAGCCATGCGGATCTTCGAGATCTCCGCAGGATCAACATCGACGTGAACGATTGTCGCGTTCGGTGCGAACTCCGACGCCTTGCCGGTGACGCGGTCGTCGAACCGCGCGCCGAGCGAGATGATCAGATCGCTTTCCTGCAGCGCGAGCACGGCCGGAACCGTGCCGTGCATGCCCGGCATGCCGAGGTGCTGCGTGTGCGAGTCGGGGAATGCGCCGCGCGCCATCAGCGTGGTGACGACGGGAACCCCCGTCGCCTCGGCCAGCTCGAGCAGCTCGGCCGATGCGCCGGCACGGATGACGCCGCCACCGACATACAGCACGGGCTTCTTGGCGTCGAGGAGCAGCTGAGCCGCAGCCTGCACCTGCTTGCCGTGCGCCTTGGTGATGGGGCGGTAGCCGGGCAGGTCGAGCTTCGGCGGCCAAATGAACGGCGCCATGTTCTGCTGCGCGTCCTTCGTGATGTCGACGAGCACGGGGCCCGGGCGACCGGTCGAGGCGATGTGGTACGCGGATGCGACGGCGGCCGGGATGTCCTCGGCACGACGCACCAGGAAGGAGTGCTTGGTGATCGGCATGGTGATGCCGACGATGTCCGCTTCCTGGAAGGCGTCGGTTCCCATCAGCGTCGAGAACACCTGACCGGTGATCGCGAGCAGCGGAACCGAGTCCATGTAGGCATCCGCGATGGCGGTGACCAGGTTGGTGGCACCAGGGCCGGACGTGGCGATGGCCACACCGACGCGTCCGCTGGCCGAGGCGTAGCCTTCTGCAGCGTGACCGGCGCCCTGCTCGTGGCGAACCAGGATGTGACGGATCGCATCCTGGGCCATGAGCGCGTCGTAGAACGGGATGACGGCGCCGCCGGGGATGCCGAAGACGTCAGTGACGCCGAGCTTCGACAGGCTGCGCAGAATCGCGTCGGAACCGGAGATGATCTCTGGTTCCGTCGCGCCGACAGTCGGCGGGTGCGGGGTGGATGGGGATGGCACGGGCGAAGATTCCGTGGTCATGAGGGGTGATGTCCCAACTTCGGTGACGGATGGTGGGTGCGAATTACCCGGTGATTGCGCCTTCGGCAGCTGAGTGAACAAGCTTGGCGTACTTGGCGAGAACACCGCGGGTGTAACGCGGGGGAAGTGGAGCCCAGCCTTCTCGGCGGGTGGCCAGCTCGGAAGGGTCGACAAGTAGGTCGAGCGTGCGAGCTGCGATATCGACCCGTATGAGATCACCATCGCGCACGAATGCGATTGGACCTGCGTCCACCGCTTCGGGTGCTATGTGGCCGATGCACAGTCCGGTTRTGCCGCCTGAGAATCGACCGTCAGTCAATAGTAGTACATCGCTGCCGAGGCCTGCGCCCTTGATGGCCGCGGTGATGGCCAGCATCTCGCGCATGCCGGGGCCGCCCTTGGGGCCTTCGTAGCGGATGACGACGACGTCGCCCTTCTGAATCTTGCCTTCGGTCAGAGCATCCATCGCTCCGCGCTCGCGTTCGAACACGCGCGCCGGCCCCTCGAAAATGGAGGCGTCGAAGCCGGCCGTCTTCACGACGGCGCCCTCGGGAGCGAAGGTGCCCTTGAGGATCGTCAGGCCGCCGGTGGCGTGGATCGGGTTGTCGAGGGTGCGGATGACCTCGCCGTCGAGCTCCGGCGGGTTGATCTCGGCGAGGTTCTCGGCCACGGTCTTGCCGGTGACGGTGAGCGCGTCGCCGTGGATGAGACCGGCCTCGAGCAGCGCGGCCATGACGGCCGGGACTCCGCCGTGACGGTCGACGTCGTTCATCACGTACTTGCCGAACGGCTTGAGGTCACCGATGTGCGGAACCGTGTCGCCGATGCGGTTGAAGTCGTCGAGGGTCAGGTCGACCTCGGCCTCACGGGCAATGGCGAGCAGGTGCAGCACGACGTTGGTCGAACCGCCGAACGCCATGGCCACGGCGATGGCGTTCTCGAACGCCTTCTTGGTCAGGATGTCGCGGGCGGTGATGCCGAGACGCAGCATGTTCACGACGGCCTCACCCGAGCGGTGCGCGTAGTAGTCACGGCGACGGTCGGCGGAGGCCGGCGAGGCCGAGCCCGGCAGGCTCATGCCGAGAGCCTCGGCGACGCTCGCCATGGTGTTGGCGGTGTACATGCCGCCACAGGCGCCTTCGCCAGGGGCAAACGCACATTCGATGCGCTTGGCGTCTTCAACGCTCATCCGGCCGGCCTTCACGGCGCCGACTGCTTCGAAGGAGTCGATGATGGTGATGTCTTTTTCGGTGCCGTCGGAGAGCTTCACCCAGCCGGGTGCGATCGATCCGGCGTAGAGGAAAACGCTGGCCAGGTCGAGGCGAGCGGCAGCCATCAGCATGCCGGGCAGCGACTTGTCGCAGCCCGCGAGCAGCACGGACCCGTCGAGGCGCTCGGCCATCATCACGGTCTCAACGGAGTCGGCGATGACTTCGCGGGAGACGAGCGAGAAGTGCATGCCTTCGTGGCCCATGGAGATGCCGTCGGAGACGGAGATCGTGCCGAACTGCAGCGGGTAACCGCCGCCGGAGTGCACGCCTTCCTTTGACGCCTGCGCGAGGCGGTCGAGCGACAGGTTGCACGGAGTGATCTCGTTCCACGAGCTCGCAATACCGATCTGGGGCTTCTCCCAGTCAGCATCTCCCATACCGACAGCGCGGAGCATTCCGCGTGACGTAGTGGCTTCGATTCCGTCGGTGACGACGCGGCTTCTCGGTTTCAGATCGAACTCAGGCATGCAAAGAGTCTAGAACCTCCCCGACGGCCCGCTGTCGCACCCGGAATCGGCCGCTCAGAGGTTGCGCGCCGCGACCGCCGCCGCCCGAAAATCGGCCAGCAGCGCGAGAACTTGGGCCATCTCATCCGGCCCCTGCACCCGGTAGCCGGCCAGGGAGGCCCCCGGCCCGATCTTCAATCCCAGGTCGTCACTTCGCAGCACCGCGAACGCATCTTCGTCAGTCACGTCGTCGCCGGCGTACATCACGCGGTCGGCACCGGTGTGGGCGCGCAGCTGTTCGATGGCATCCCCCTTGGTGCGTGAACGCACCGAGAACTCGAGAACGTTCTTGCCCTCGCGTACGGTCAGGGTCGGCAAAATCTCGCTGAGCTGGGCGCGCGCCTCGCGCTGTGCAGCATCTCCCTCACCGAGAGCGGTGAGTCGAGTGTGCAGAACCATGCCGGCCGGCTTGCTCTCCACCCAGGCACCGGCGACGGATCCGGCGATGCGTTCGAGCACACGTGACAGCGTCTCCAGCTGTTCGAGTTCCGCGGCAACCAGACTCAGCTCGATGGTCGGAGTGTCGAGTTTCACCTCGATACCGTGCGATCCGGTGAGCAGCACGGCCTCTGGCGGGTTTGCGACATGCTGGAGGCTGACCAGCGCCCGACCCGACACGAATGCCACTCGCACACCGTCAAGCTGAAGCAGACGCTGGACGGCTTCGGCGACGCCGTCGGCGGCGCGGGCGTTCTCCGGTTCATCGACCAGCGGCGCCAGGGTGCCGTCGAAGTCGAGCGCCACAAGCAGGTTCGGCGTTGTCGCCAACTCTCTCAGCCCGGCGACCAGGTTTTCCGGAACCCCGGCCGCCACCTTGGCGCCACCGGTCAGGGTTTCCAGGAACGACGCAGACCACGCTGCGACATCGTTGTCGAACACTTTGCGGCGCAGGGCGCGCATCCGTCGCGTGCGCTCACGCTTCGGCATGTTCACGGCCGTCAAGATTGCCGCCTTGACGCCTTCGATGTCGTGCGGATTGATCAGGATGGCCTGTTTCAGCTCATCCGATGCCCCGGCAAACTCGCTCAGCACCAGCACGCCGTCGTTGTCGAAACGCACCGCGACGTATTCTTTGGCCACGAGGTTCATGCCATCGCGGAGCGCGGTCACGAGCATGACGTCGGCCGACAGGTAGAGGGCCACCATCTCCTCGCGGGGATAGCCGTGGTGGTGATAGCTGATCGCGGGGTGACCGATGGTGGAGTGGTCGCCGTTCAAGCGTCCGACAGCCAGCTCGATCTCGTCGCGCAAATCCATATAGGCGGCAACCCGCTCCCGGGAGGGGCTCGCCACCTGAACAAGAGTCACGTCCTCGGCGGACAGGCTTCCCTCCGCCAGGAGTTCGCCATAGGCCTTGATCCGATGACCGATTCCCTTGGTGTAGTCGAGCCGGTCGACGCCGAGCATGATCGTCTTCGGGTTGCCGAGTTCCTCACGGATCTGACGGGACCGCTCCTGAATGTCCGGACGCTTAGCCAGTTCCTCGAAGCTGGCGGAGTCGATGGAGATCGGGAAATGGCGGGCGATGACCCGGCGGGAATGCTGGGCCGAGTCGGGGACGTCGATGGCGGTGCCGCGGGTGGGGTAGCCGAAGAGGCGACGCACGGCGCGGGAGAAGTTGCCGGCATCCGCCACCCGTTGGAAGCCGATCAGGTCGGCGCCGAGCAGTCCGTCGAGAATTTGCTTGCGCCAGGGCAGCTGCGAATAAATTCCATAGGGCGGAAAGGGGATGTGGTTGAAGAAGCCGATCACGAGGTCTGGCCGTGCGTCGCGCAGCATCCGCGGAACGAGTTGCAGTTGGTAGTCCTGAACCCACACCGTTGCGCCGGGAGCGGCCACCGCAGCAGCGGCTGCGGCGAAGCGCCTGTTCACCGTGACGTAGGAGTCCCACCATTCGCGGTGAAAACTCGGCGGGGAGATGACGTCGTGATAGAGGGGCCACAGGGTGTCGTTCGAGAATCCTTCGTAGTAGAACTCCACGTCCTGGGGACTCAGCCGCACCGGCACAATCGAGATTCCGTCGTTGGAGAACGGCTCAAAATCACGGTCTGCCACCCCGGGCCAGCCCACCCAGGCACCTTCTGATTCACGCATCAAGGGTTCAAGCGCCGTCACCAGGCCACCGGGAGACTTTCGCCAGGACTCGGTTCCGTCCGGTGCGACCTCATGGTCGACCGGAAGACGATTCGAGACGACGACAAGGGAGAAGGTGTCAGCTCGCTCGCTCAGAACTGGAGAATCGGCAGAATGTGAGATAACGCATCCATTCCGGTGTATCGAGAAGGACACACCATTGATCACCCCGAGGCTACCAGCCACTGCTCAGCATGGACTTTGAATGTGACATTCGATCCGTGGCATGAAAGTCTGCGGCCACCGATGCGCTCCCGACGGGTAGCCTGTCTCTCGGAGGCCACAATGCGACGATTTATTTTCAGCGGAGCCATGATCGGCGTGCTCAGCAGCGGCTGGAGTGCTGTGCAAGCCACACGTCACGGGCCTCGCGACTGGCGTTTGATCCTGATCTGGATCAGCTGGGGACTGGGCGCAGCGATCGCCATCGGCACCGTGATCAAAGACGCCGATGAGCGCCAGATCGAGCACTAACTCACTGTTTCCCGGCGTGTCAACCCCCCAAACGGCACCCAACCAGCGAAACTAAGGGTGGCTGGTTCTTGGGAAAGGGGCTTATCATGTTCGGTCGTCGACGTCGTGTCGCACCCGTGATTCACACTCCCGTCATCCAAACGCCGGTACCCGAGCTGAGCAGTGAACGCGTTTACGAGCTGCTGCACGAACGAATCGCACAGATTCTCGGCACCGACGGCGAGTGGACCCTGGTTCCTCGATCAACGACGGACACCGATGCCATCTTCCATGGCCTCAAGGCCGAAGAGATCGCTGCGACGCTCGCCACGATCTTGCGTGTGAACACCGCCGCGCTACGTGGAGAAGTCGAAGCACAACCGACTGCTCTGCCCTGGTCTCCTGCGCCGATCACGGTGTGGGCCGATGCGCCCGCCACCACTGCAGCTGCCGGCACAGCGGATGCCGGCACAGCGGATGTCGGCACAGCGGCCCCGGCCGTCGCATCCGCTGAAGCACGCAGCTTCGTCGCGGCCTGACCCGCAGCCTGATCCCTCGTCGACTCGCCCCACCTCAGCCGAGCGGCGCCCATTCGGCCGGACCGGCGGTTCCCGCCGGATACTCCTCCAGCGGCACGGTGCTGTCACGCCACGCGGCCAGAACGGGGGCGACGATACGCCAGCATTCCACCGCGGCGTCACCACGCACCGACAACGCGGGGTCGCCGTCGAGAAGGCCTTCGAGCACCTCACCGTAGGCGAGAAGTTCGCCCGGCCCGAACGTCACGGCGAGCAGTGCTCGCTCGAGCTCATGAGGGTCGCGTGAGCCGTTGACGTTGATTTCAAGAGACATCTCGTCGGGAGCCAGGGCAATGCGCAGCACCGTCGGGTCGTCCCTCCCCCGGAGACCCACCGGAAGGTGCGAGGCCGGTTTGAAGGTCACCACGATCTCGCGGCGGTGCTCCCCCAGGGCTTTGCCGGATCGCAGCGTGAACGGCACTCCCGCCCAGCGCCACGTATTGATCTCGAATGTCACTTCGGCCAACGTCTCCGTCGCGCGGGAGGGCACGACGCCCGGCTCGTCGACGTAAGCCGCAAGCGGATGCCCCTCGACGACTCCCGCTCCATATCTCGCTCGCCTGCTTGCTCGCCTCGGGCTCCCGCCACGCACCCGGGTCGCGCGCAACACGATTCCCTTGGCATCGCGCAGGTCGGCGGCCCCGAGGGTTGACGGCGGCTCCATCGCGATCACGGCCATCACCTGCAGAAGGTGGCTCTGAATCATGTCTACGAGTGCACCGGCCTTGTCGTAGTAGCCGGCCCGCCCCTCGAGACCCAACTGCTCGTCGTAGACGATGTCGACTCTCGCAATGTGCTCGTTGTTCCAGAGCGGTTCGAAGATGCGATTGGCGAACCGCAGGCCGAGCAGATTGAACACCGTCGACCGGCCGAGAAAATGGTCGACCCGAAATGTCTGTTCCTCTGGCACCAGGGCCGCCAGTTGTGCGTTCAAGGCCACAGCGCCGGCCTCGTCAACGCCGAACGGCTTCTCGAGAGCCAATTCGGTACCGGCCGGCAGGTCGATCGCGGCAAGCGCAGCACAGACCAGCGAGGTCACGGCGGGCGGCAGGGCGAAGTAGATCGCCGGAACGCCCTCACACTCGGCGAGAAGTGTGGCGAGCGACTCGGGGTCGGTGACGTCGGCCTGGTGATACGTCGACGTCGCCACCACGGCGTCAACGGCGGCGCCTGAAGCCTCGGCCGAGGCGAATGACTTGCGGAGGAGTTGCCGCCACTCGGCAGTCGAGAGCGCATCGCTCGCGGCGCCGATCACGTGCAATCGCCGCTCGGGGTTCCGGGTCAACACCTGGCCGAGTGCCGGCAGCAGGAGCCGGGCCGAAAGATCGCCGCTCGCGCCCAGGATCAGAAGAGTCGAAATTGACTGCACCATTGACCCACCGTAGCTGTCAGGATGGCGTTATGGCACTCAATATTGAGGACTATGCACTGCTGAGCGATTCCCGTTCTGCGGCGTTGGTGGGCCGCACCGGCAGTATCGATTGGCTCTGTCTGCCGCGGTTCGACTCCGCTTCGATGTTCGGCGCCCTCCTCGGCAATGAGGAGCACGGCCGCTGGCTGCTTGCCCCCAGCGATCCGGATGCCACCTGTTCCCGCTCGTACGTGGGCGACTCGTTCATCCTGAGAACGCTCTGGACGACCGCGACCGGCCAGGTCGAGGTCATCGACTTCATGCCATCCGCGGATCGCCGCGCCGATATCGTGAGGTGGGTGCGCGGCCTGAACGGCACCGTCGAGATGCACCAGGACCTGCGCATCCGTTTCGGCTATGCCTCGACCGTGCCCTGGGTGCGCCAGCTGCGCGGCGAAATCGGGCATGGGCTCATCGCCATCGCCGGGCCCGACGCGATCGTCGTGCGCGGTCCCCTGCTTCACGCCTCTGACCATCGGCATGTGTCCGAGTTCAGAGTGGATGCGGGTGAGTCAGTCGACCTGCAGATGACCTGGTACCCCTCGCATCATCGCACGCCGGAGCAGATCGACGTGGCCGGAGCTCTCGCCCGCACCGCCGACTGGTGGGATGGCTGGGCGCGTTCGTGCCGGCACGAAGGGGACTATCACGCCGAAGTCGTGCGCTCGATGCTGGTGTTGCGGGCCCTCACCCACGTGGACACCGGAGGCATCGCCGCCGCCGCCACGACGTCCCTCCCCGAGAGTTTCGGCGGCAACCGCAATTGGGACTACCGCTATGTCTGGCTGCGGGATGCCTCCCTGACGCTGGAGGTGCTGCTCTCGCACGGCTACGCCGATGAGGCGGAAGGGTGGCGTGGCTGGTTGCTGCGCGCCGTCGCCGGTGATCCCAACGATGTCCAGATCATGTACGGGCTCGCCGGCGAGCGCTTCCTGCCCGAGCGCGAGCTGAGCAGCCTGCCCGGCTATCGCGAGTCGTCGCCGGTGCGGGTCGGCAATGCCGCGGTCGATCAGTTCCAGCTTGATGTGATCGGGGAGGTGATGGTGGCGCTTCACGCCGCACGCAACGCCGGGGTGACGGAGTCAGCGTTCTCCTGGCCGCTCCAGCGTGCGTTGATGGCATTTCTGGAGAAGAACTGGCGTCGGTTAGACCACGGCATCTGGGAGACACGGGGGCCGGCTCGCGAGTTCACCCACTCTCGGGTGATGGTCTGGGCGGCGTTCGATCGTGCGGTGCGGGCGATCACCGAGCATGGGATGGAAGGTCCGCTGGTGCGGTGGACGGCACTCCGCGATCAACTCCGGCGCGACATCGAAGAGCGCGGTTTCAGCAGAGCCCGAAACAGTTACACCCAGTTCTTCGGCAGTGAACAAGTCGATGCGTCGCTGCTTGCTCTCCCCCAGGTCGGGTTCTGCTCCGCCGACGATCCGCGCATGCTCGGCACCGTCGCAGCGATTGAGTCTGATTTGCTGCGGGACGGACTCGTCATGCGCTACCGCGACGAGCAATCGGTCGATGGGCTCACCCCGGGCGAAAACCCGTTTCTCGCCTGCTCGTTCTGGTTGGTCGAGCAGTATGCGGCTTCGGGGCGACACAAGGATGCGACGACATTGATGGATCGACTCGTCGGCTGTGTCAATGACGTCGGGTTGCTGTCTGAGCAATACGACGTGACGAACGGGCATCAGGCCGGCAACACCCCGCAGGCGCTGTCGCACCTGGCGCTGGTGCGCGCGGCCGATGCGATCGTAGGCGGCACCGATTCGCCCTGCCGTTGACGCAGCATCCGCCGCGCCCGTTCTAGAGATTCGAAGGATTCTTTGTAGACCTTCGCCGCCACCGGCACTCCGGCGAATTCTAGATTGATGAACATGCCCTCCTCGCTTGACTCCACAGCCACACCGCCCGCCCCTCGTGAAGGCCGCACTCCGCGACGCCGGAGCACCCTGACCGCCCGCGATCTCGCACAGATCGCGATCTTTGCTGCGCTGATTGCCGCGCTGGGCCTGCCGGGCGCGATCAGCCTGGGCGCCGTCGCGGTGCCGCTGACCTTCCAGACTCTCGGAGTGATGCTGGCCGGCGCCCTGCTCGGCGCACGAAAAGGCTTTCTCGCCGTGTTGCTGTTGCTCGTGCTGACGGCCGCAGGTCTTCCCCTGCTCTCGGGTGGTCGCGGTGGTCTGGTCTGGTTCACGACCTCGCCGTCAGCCGGCTACCTGTACGGCTGGCTTCTTGCCGCCGCAGTCATCGGTTACCTCACGGCGCGGCTGCTGCCGAAATACCCGCTGTGGCCGGCACTCGGCGCCACCGCGCTCGGTGGAATCGTCGCCGTCTACCTGATCGGCGTTCCCGTCACGGCGTGGAACCTGAACATCCCCATCTGGGTGGCGCTCACCGACAGCCTCAAGTTCCTTCCCGGCGACCTTCTCAAGGTCGTGGTCACCGTGCTCGTGGCCCGTCAAGTGCACAAGGCCTACCCCGGGCTCATCCCGGTGCGTCGTCGCGGGACGGATGCTCTGACGGATGCCCCTGCTGTCCACGCGGACGTCGACGCGCCATCCGCGCCGGCCGTTGGCTAACCGATGGCACTCATCGCCTTTGACGGGATCTCCCAGGCGTTCGGGGAGCGCCGCGTGCTGCAGGACGTCAGCCTGACGCTTGCCGAACACCGGATTGGCATCGTCGGAGCCAACGGTTCGGGCAAGTCCACCTTGGTGCGCCTGATCAATGGTCTCATCACGCCGCAGCAGGGACGGGTGAGCGTCGACGGCGTCGACGTTTCCCGTCACGCCCGGGAGGTACGGCGCCGCGTCGGGTTCGTTTTCACGAATCCTGACAATCAAATTGTGATGCCGACGGTCGAGGAAGATGTGGCTTTCACACTGCGCCGACGCGGGCTGACCAAGGATGAGATTGCGACCCGCACCGCCCTGACACTCGAGCGATTCGGCCTTGCCGCACACGCCTCGCATCCGGCGCATCGTTTGTCGGGCGGACAGAAACAGCTCTTGGCCCTGGCCGCCGTGCTCGTTGCCGAACCCGATGTGGTCATCGCCGATGAGCCGACGACGCTGTTGGATGCGCGCAACACCCGTCAGATCGGCGAGTTGTTGCGATCGCTCCCTCAGCAGCTCATCGTCGTCACCCATCAGCTCGACCTCCTTGCCGACTTCGACCGCGTCATCGTGATCGAAGACGGCCGGGTCGCCGCCGACGGAACTCCTGCCGTCGCCCTCGACGCCTACCGCGAGCTTCTTGCATGAGCGGCCTGGCATGATCGGCCTCTACTCTCCGGGCACCTCGGTGATTCACCGGGCACCGACCGGATTGAAGCTGCTTCTGCTCTCGGTCGGCGCGATCGTAGTGAGCACGATTCAGGATCCGCTGCTCCTCGGCGGAGCCGCCCTTCTCGTCGCAGCGCTCTTCGTCATCGCCCGGGTGCCGGCCGGCGCGGCCGCCCGCCAGATCACTCCCATTCTCTGGATGCTGGTGATCGTGGTTCCCATTCAGGGCTTGCTCGCCGGGTGGCTCGTCGCCGGGCTCATGGCGGCGCGACTTCTCATTGCCGTGGCACTCGCCGCACTCTTCACCCTCACCACGCCGGTCTCCTCGGTGTTGGAGACGTTCGAGCGGATGCTGCGCCCGTTCAACCGATGGATCGACGGCGACCGGGTTGGGCTGCTCGTCGCGCTCACCATCCGCTGCATCCCACTCCTCGCCGACATCGTCACGGAGGTGCTCGAAGCGCGGAAGGCCAGAGGAACCCGCGGCTCGCTGTTGGCGCTCGCGGTGCCGGTTGTCGTGCGTTCCCTCTACGCCGCCGACGCGCTCGGTGAGGCGCTGATCGCTCGCGGCTTCGACGACTGACCCGACCATCGACATCCGTCAGGTTCGCACCGTCGTGTGAGAGCATGACGTCGACCATGCTGGGCGTCCGCTCAGGCTGCACTCAGGTTCTGCATAGACGGAGACGGCATCCTTGATCGATACGTCTGCATCCGTAACGTTGACCTATAGAGAGATTTTTCGTGCGCAAACTTCCAGTACTCCTCGTCATTGCCGGCGCCGCCCTGGCGCTGACCGGCTGCAGCAGCACCGTGTCGAACCCCTCGGCCGATTCTAAAACTGCCTCGTCGGCAGAATGCACCGCACCGGGCAAGATCTCGGATTCGGTCAAAGTGACCGGCGACTTCGGCACCAGCCCCAAGGTGACGTTCAAGACCCCGCTCGCGTCGCCGAAGTCGACTGAGCGTTCCGTCGTCGTCGAAGGCAAGGGCAAAGAGGTCGCCAAGACCGGTTCGGTGCTCGACGTCTCGTACACCGCCTACAACGCCACGACCGGCAAGACCATCGACACGACGGAGTACGGTGCCGACGCGAAGGCCACCCAGCTCAGCGTTGACAAGACGAAGTACATCGCCGGCCTGGTTGCCGCGGTGAACTGCTCGGTCAGCGGTGACCGCGTCGTCGCAGTGATGCCTCCGGCCGACGGCTTCGGCACCGAGGGCTCGAGCGGCTTCGGCATCGGCGCGAAGGATTCAATGATCTTCGTGATCGACGTCAACAAGGTCTCCGCTCCCCCTGTCGTACTGGCGAAGGCGAATGGCGCCGATGTGAAGCCGGAAGCCGGCCTGCCGACGGTCAAGTTGGCCAAGGATGGCGCGCCCACGATCACCATCCCGAAGACCGATCCCCCCGCCGAGCTGAAGATCGCCCCACTCAAAAAGGGTGACGGAGCCGTCGTCGGCGAGGGCGACACCGTCTCGGTCGAGTACACCGGAGTGATCTGGGCCAGCGGCAAGACCTTCGACTCGTCGTGGAAGACGGAGGGCGCCACCTCGTTCCCGACCTCGGGTGTCATTCCCGGCTTCGGCAAGGCACTCGTCGGTCAGACCGTCGGCTCGCAGGTCATGGCCGTGATTCCCCCGGGTGACGGCTACGGCGCTGCCGGAGTTCCGAACGCCGGAATCGGCGGCACTGACACGCTCGTGTTCGTCGTCGACATCCTGGGCACGACTCCCGCCGCGAAGTAGGCCTCGAGGCCTCAGCAGCACAACAGGCGGCCCGACACTCGAACGATTTCGTTCGATGTCGGGCCGCCTTTTCTTCTGCCCGCTTCCGGAGCTTGCCCTTCTGGCCGCTCACAAGCGTGAGTAGCATGCAGGGCGAATGCGGCACTGGCCGTGCTCATCACTGCAGAGGGAGGAGAACGAATCATGGACTGGAAAATCGAGCTCGTCGCCGTGCCGGTCAGCGATGTCGACCGTGCCAAGGCGTTCTACGTCGACCAAGTCGGCTTTCACGACGATTTTGACGTGCAAGTGAATGAGAATCTGCGTTTTGTTCAGTTGACGCCGCCGGGTTCGGCCTGTTCGATCGTGCTGGGCACGGGCATCACTGAGATGAAGCCGGGCAGCCAGCTCGGTATTCAGATTGTCGTGCCGAATGCCGAAGAAGCCCGCGCGCACCTGGTGGCGAACGGCGTCGAGGCAAGCGAGGTCCAGGTGCTGGACTGGGGAAGTTTCGTCGGCTTCTCTGACCCCGATGGCAACACCTGGGCGCTGCAAGAGCTCCCGCCGCGCCCCTGAGCTCGGTACCCGACCAAGGCGGACCTTACCGGCGTAGCTAACCGCTTTGGCACGGCAGACGATAGTGCTCGTAAAGGCCCCTATCGGAGGACGAACTACGCATCATGACACCTACGCGCTCGATCGCCGCATCGCTCACCGGCCCGCACATCCCGCGATTCGCGCCACGGATCGAGCTCACGCCCGACCGTCACGGAGACTTGCCGGCGTTGCTCGTCGACCCGATCGACAGTCGTGGACGCCGGATCGAAGGACTCTGGATTCTCGACGCTGCGCCCCGCTCGGTGGCCGGCGCCGTCTACCGGTGGGTCGAAACGCGCCAGCGCTAAGACCGAAGCACCCCTGACAGGAATGTGCCGCTCACTGTTTCGGTGAAACGGCACGGTTTCATCGACAGGGCACGTAAAAACGGCGTCCGGGATACGAATCCCGAACGCCGTTCTTTCGTCCTGTCGCCGACAGGGCCTGAGAGGCCTAGTCCGTCAGCTCAGCGACATAATCCTTGTTCTCGACCATCCACTTTTTCACGATGGGATCGTAGTCACCGGCTCCCGCTGCGTCACCGTTGAACATGACGTTCTCCAGTCCGTACAGCTTGTCGGAGTCGAGCTTGAAGTCCTTGATCCAACCGGAGAGAACCGGGAAGTCCTTCTCAAACGACAGGCTGCCGATCGAGTGAATCGACTCGGTCGTACCCAGCGCCCCCTTCGGGTCTGCGAGGTTCTTCAGGTCGAACTCGTCGTAGGCCCAGTGCGGCGCCCACAGCGTGACGGCGATGTTCTCGCCGGAGTCCATGGCGGCCTTCAGCTCAGACAGCATCGCCGGTGTCGACGATGTGACGAAGTCCATACCGCCGAGTCCGTACTGCGGAATCGCGTTCTGCTCGGTGGCGTCGGTCAGACCGGCGCCCGGCTCGATACCCACAATGCGATTGTCGAACAGGTCGGCATTGGCCGCGAGCTCCTCAAGCGAATCGATCGGGGCATCCGCGTTCACGGCGATGAAGTTGGCAGCATCTTCATTCCACGAACCCAGGTCAACAAGCTTGTCGCCGTACTTCTCCATGTACGCCTGGTGCGTGGTCGGCAGCCAGGAGTCAAGGACCAGGTCGTAATCTCCGGCGCTGAGGCCGATGTACGCCGTGCCGGCATCCGCGTATTCGAGGTCGACGTTGTAGCCCTGATCCTCCAGGATGTTCTTCCAGAGATAGGACGCAGCCTCGCCTTCCGGCCAGCCGTTGAAGACGGCGATCTTGAGGTCTTTCTTGTCGCCGTTCCCGGGGCCGGCCGAGTCGGAACTCGAGTTTGCAGCGGTCACTCCGGTGACGGCCAGTGCGACAACAACCACCGCAGCGCCGGTCGCGATGAGCCCCTTGCGCAGCCGACTGGCCGGCGCACCGGACTTCGCCTGTGCTTTCGCCGCGGACCGAGCAAAGAGACGCTTCGGGCTGGGCGTTCCCAGAGACGCGGTGAGGCGGTCGAGCAGGATGGCGAGGATCACGACAGAGAGACCTGCTTCGAAGCCCAGGCCCACGTCGATTCGGCTCAGAGCCTGCACGATCTGGCCACCCAAACCACCAGCGCCGACCATGCCGGCGATGACGACCATCGAGAGCGACAGCATGATCACCTGGTTGACGCCGGCCATGATGGTCGGAGCCGCAAGGGGAAGCTGAATCTGGCGCAGGATGCGACGGGGCGAGGCCCCGAAGGCGTGACCGGCCTCGACAACTTCCTTGTCAACGCCGCGGATGCCGAGCTCGGTCATTCGAACGCCGGGAGCCAGCGAGAAGATGATCGTCGCCACAATGCCGGGAACGACACCGACGCGGAACAGGATCAGCGCGGGAATCAGGTAGACGAACGCCGGCATGGTCTGCATGAAGTCGAGCGCGGGCTTCAAGATCTTCGACGCCGTGCTCGATCGTGCAGCCAAGATACCGAGCGGCACGCTGATGATGATCGCGATGATCGCGGCAACGAGTACCAGCGCCAGCGTGTCCATGGCGTTTGCCCACTGGTCGACCCCAGCGATCAGAAGGAGTCCAACGGCGGTTCCGGCTCCGAAGACCCAGCCTCGCGCCCAGACTCCCAGTGCGGCGATCAACACGACGAGCACCCAGAACGGCGGGGTCTGCAGGAGCAGATCGACGCCCTCGTAGAAGCCGCCGAAGATGGCGCTGATCACGTTGAACACCGGCTGAAAGACGTCGGTGATGAATTGCACAAAGGCCTCAGCCCAGGTGCCGATGGGAAGACGGATGTCGTTCATCGCGAACCTCCTTCAGTTCCGGCCAACGCCGGGGTGTTGGCGGCTACCTCCGCGGCAGCCGCAGCGGCGGCAGGTGCCGTCTCGCGCAGCGTTTCGGTGATCACGTCCATCGAATACGTGGCGGGAGGCTGGACGATCTCGAGCTCACCCGTGTTCGCCGGCACGTTCCCCAACGCGGCAAGCAGCGTGACGCGGGGAATGACACCGAGCAGGCGCTGCTTATCATCGACAACAGCAACCGGGAGGGGGCTCTCGACGGAGAGTTCGAACAAGTCGCTGAGGTGGGCGTCGGGTTCGATGGTCGCCACATCGTTGCGTACGATGCGGCCCAGGTCGGTCTCGCCGGCCTTCACCTGGCGCATGACGTCCTTGTCGTGGACAACGCCGATGAGCTTGCGGCCGGTGCCGACCACGAACGCGGCAGAGGTCTGCAGGTCGCGCATGGTGCGAAGCGCGGCACGCGGGCCGGCGGACGCCGAGACGACGGACTTCGCCGGCTCCATGACACCGGATGCGGTGAGAACGCGAGCCCGGTCGACATCCTGAACGAACTGGGCGACATAGTCATTCGCCGGGTCGGTGAGAATTTCGTCTGGGGTACCGATCTGCACGATGCGACCGTCGCGCATCACGGCAATGCGGTCGCCGAGGAACATGGCCTCGTTGAGGTCGTGGGTGATGAAGATGATCGTCTTGCCGAGTTCAGCTTGCAGCTCACGGAGCTGCTCTTGCATTTCGCGGCGGATGAGCGGGTCAAGCGCTGAGAACGCCTCGTCCATCAACAACACGTCAGTGTCGGCGGCCAAGGCCCGTCCGAGACCCACACGCTGCTGCATCCCGCCCGAGAGCTCTGACGGCAAGCTGTCTGCCCAGCCGTCGAGACCGACGAGGCGAATGATGGTGCGGGCGCGCTCCAACCGTTCGGCGCGCGGCACACCCTGCACTTCAAGTCCGTACGCCACGTTGTCGATCACCGTGCGGTGCGGCAGCAGGGCGAAGTGCTGAAAGACCATCGAGATTTTGGTGCGGCGCACGTCGCGCAGCTGGGCAGCGGGAACCCCGGTGATCGGGACGCCACCGACGGTGACAGTGCCGCTGGTCGCCTCATGGAGGCCGTTCAGCATTCGGATGAGCGTCGACTTGCCGGAGCCCGACAGTCCCATCACGACGAAGATCTCGCCGGTTTTCACTTCGAACGAAGCGTCAATGACAGCGGCGGTACCGAATGCTGCCAGGTCGGCGCGTGATGCGCCTGCTTCGAGTTTTTTGACGATCTCGTTCGGCCGGCGGCCAAACGCTTTGTACAAATGTTCTGCCTTGACGGCAATGGTTTCAGTCACGGATTCTCCGGCGCATGCGCGCATAATTCTGCTAAGAACCGAGGCGGCATGCGCTCGTAACTTGCAGACGGGTAGGCCATGACTGCAGCACCTTAATCGGCGCCGGCTGGGGCGATCATGGGATCGCTTCCGTCAGGGCCTCACCTTACGCACACGCCCGAAACATCAATGAATCAGCGTGGTCGCGTCCTGGGTGAGGGTCAGTAGACCGAGATTCAGCCTAGCAGACCGTAATTTTGCAAAGACTGTGAGTGGGTCGGCGCAGCAGATTGTGCGTGAAAGTGAGCGCCCTAGCCCGCAGCTCGACCGCGCAGTTTTCCCGGGAGAAAAGGCAGCCAGGGCGCCGAGTAGACGAGCGCTGCCGGCGGCTCAGCACCGATCGTGAAGTCTGCTACGCCGTACTTCCACAACCGGTTGAAGAGAAAGACCTGGATCGTTGCCGACCCCCCGCCGCCAATCTGCCAGGTGCCACTCCCCCACTGCGCGGGCTGACCGCGTCCATTGAGCACGACGGTGGGCTTCGGGAACCAGCCCAGTGCGGGCTTGACGAGTACGAGCTCGAATCGGTTGCGCGGCAAGGGTGTCGATGGGTTCACCTCCACAGCCTATGGCGGCCAGGCGAGCTCAGAGCCCGGCCTGCCTGCCTCAGACGGCTTGGCGCGTGGGAACCTGTTCGAGTTGGGCGAGAAACGGGTTGTGCACGGCTTGCAGCGGGTAGTCCGCCGGAGTCTTTACGCACTCGGGGCACCAGTGTCCGCCGGTGAGAATCAGCCGGGGGCTGCCGGTGAACTCATGCCCAAACGCGCACTCCCAGGTCAACGGTGTGGCGACATCGCCGACGACCACGTCGTCGGTGATGAGACGCCCGCCTCGGAAGGATGCAGCATCCACGTAGTCGGCTGTTGACCACTCTGACGGGTCTTTCGATTCGTCATAACCGTGGTTGAGCTGGGTGGGGATGCGGCTGGGCCGGGGAACTTCGAAGGTCGACCAGCCCCCGATCGCCTCCCATTTCTCTTTCGAGCCGAAGTGAGCGTTGATCTCGGTCGTGTTTCCCGATCGAATGGCCGCCATCGTTCCGCGCGGCTTGCGGGTGACCGGCTTCATCACGAAGTTCCGCACGATCCATGCGGGCACGCGGCCCGCAGAGCGTGCCGATTTCGGGAGCGCCTCGACGGCGCGCGCAAGCGCCGCATCGATGGTGTCGCGTCGGAACGGCACGAGTTGCTCCAGTCGATCACTGTCGGTGTACCACTGACCGTGGAAATTCTTGAGCGCAAACCAGTTGCGGTCGTACCAGCCCCGCACATCCTTCACGCCGACTGCGGCGCTGATTCTGGTCTGAAGCTCCCAATTGGTGATGCGCCATCCCTCGCCGCCGCCGATGTTGTAGATGCCGCCCCAGAACTCCGCGGGCACCTGCGGGTCGCAGAGATGAGCGAGCAGGCGGGCGGCATCTTCGGCCGACACCCACTCCAGAACCCCGGCGAAGGGGGTGTGGGTCATGATCGGGTCGTGCATTTCGAAGAGGCCCGGGTGGAAGATGCCGGTCTGACGCAACCAGGCCCACTTGGGCAGTCCGGAGTCGACAAGCAGCTTCTCGGCGATGACTTTGCTCTGGCCGTATTCGTCGAATTGCGAGACGCGGATGGGATCTCCGATACGCCCCCAGTGGTGCGGAGGGTTGCGATCGCCGGTTTCAGCGACGGAGCCGATGCCGACCACGCCGATGCGGCTCGGGTCAGGCTGCGCGGCGACAGCGCGGATGATGTTCTCCATGCTGCCGATATTCACTTTGTGCGCGAGCACCGGGTTCTCGTCCGCCAGCGGCGACACGATAGCGCCGACGTGGAGCACAATGTCAGCGCGTCGCACGCACGACTCGACGGCGGCGTAGTCGGTGAGGTCGCCGAACACGACCTCCAGGTTCTGCATGTCCGCGAACTCGACGAGGGCTTCGCGGTCCCGCTCGGTCGGCAGTACAAGAGCAACGACGTCAATGCGGTCGGCCCGGGACCGGAACTCTCGCAGCGTGGCGCGGCCCCAGTTGCCCGTGGCGCCGGTGAGAAACACGGTCGTGCGTGACTGTGGCTCGGAGATCGTCATTGCTTTCCGTTCGTTGCGAGGGAGAGTTCGAAACTGCGAAAAGCTTACGGCATTCGGTTTCTAATTCCACCATTCTGGCGCGCTCGAATTCAGGACAATCGAGCGAAGCGCGCCCGCGCACAGCAATAGGCCCCATAGGCAATAAGCCCGATACCGACGAGCGTCAGAATCACGGCGCCGTACGGCAACGCGACGAGTGATTTCAGTGCCCCGTCAAGCCCGGTGGCCTTGCTGGGATCGAAGGTCACCGCCGCGGCGACAAAGAGTATTCCGACCATGCCGAGGGCGACCCCCTTGGCGATGTAGCCCAGCATCCCCACGGTCGTGATGATCGTGCCGATGACTCCCGGGCCGCGTCGTCGACACGGGGCCGGCAGCAACCCCGTGCTTGAGTGAGAGTTCGGGAAAGACACCCGGAAACGAAAGAACCCCCGGCCAGATTTGCATCTGCCGGGGGTTTGTGGTGCACCCCCCCGGACTTGAACCGGGAACCCACTGATTAAGAGTCAGTTGCTCTGCCAATTGAGCTAGAGGTGCGTGTTGGTTTCTTTCAGCTTGCGCTGTCCGAACCGAGATCAACAATAACATCAGGCATACGTCAGATACCAAATCGGCGAAATGCCGGGCGCGTCACGCCTGAATCACTATCGTGGTGGGTGTGACTGAACCCACCAATTTCTCCCTGTCCGACGACCTCGCGCTTGCACTGAAGCTGGCGGATGCAGCAGATGCGATCTCGCGTTCGCGCTTCACCGCGATGGATTTGGTCGTCACGACCAAGCCCGACCGCACGCCGGTGACGGATGCCGACCAGGCCGTCGAGCGGGCCATCCGTGAAGGCCTCGCCGAAGCGCGCCCCGAGGATGGCATTCTCGGTGAGGAATATGGCGCAGAGGGCTCGACGCAGCGCCAGTGGATCATCGACCCGATCGACGGCACAGCCAACTTCTTGCGCGGTGTGCCGATCTGGGCCTCACTGATCTCACTCGCCGTCGACGGCGTGCCCGTGGTCGGCGTCGTCAGCGCGCCGGCTCTCGGCAAGCGCTGGTGGGCGACGACCGGCGGTGGCGCGTGGATGACCGACGAGCGCACACCGGATGCCGCTCCCGTACGCCTGCAGGTGTCGGCCGTCTCCGATCTCGCCGACGCCTCGCTCAGCTACAACAGCATCCAGCAGTGGGATGTCGCCGGTCACTTGGAACCGCTCATCGCCCTCTCCCGCCAGGTCTGGCGCACACGCGCCTACGGCGAGATGTGGTCGTACATGATGCTCGCCGAGGGCCTGCTCGACATAGCCGGTGAGTTCGACCTCAAACCGTACGACATGGCTGCGCTCGTGCCGATCATCCAGGAGGCCGGCGGACGTTTCACGTCGGTCGATGGCCAGGATGGCCCGTGGCACGGCAGCGCGCTGGCCACCAACGGCTTGCTCCACGACGCAACTCTCGCCGCGCTCGGCACTGCGACGACACACTAGCTCGCGCGGGCCGACCCGCCGGGTCTCACTGGCGCCCGACACTTGGGCGTGCGAAATCCCGGTGGGCGTGCACCATCGCGCACGCCCACCGGGATTCCCCACGCCACAGTGCTCCGCGCCAGCGCGCAGTCGCCGCTGCTAGGCGGCCATCGGCACTTCGGCTTGAGCCGGGCCGACGACGAGCGCGTCGCCGTCGACCGACACCGAGACCACCCCACCGGGCAGCACCGACGACGCCACCAGCAGGTCTGCGATACGGTCATCGACCTCCCGCTGAATGACGCGGCGCAGCGGCCGAGCCCCATACTCAGGCTCGTAGCCACGCTGGACGATCCAGTCGATCGCATCCTCGCTGATGACGAGGGTCATGTCCTGCGCGTGCAGTCGACGCTCGGTCTGGTTCAGTAGCAGTCGCACGATCTGGCGGAGCTCCACCTGGTCCAGCTTCTGGAAGAGCACGATCTCATCGATACGGTTGAGGAACTCCGGTCGCATCGCCTCACGCAGTTTGCCCATCACCCGGTCGCGGAGAGCCTTCTCCGACCCGAACCCGTTACCGGCGCCATCCGTTTCAGCGATGAAGCCCAACGCTCCGCTGCGGCTGGCCAGAAACTCCGAGCCGAGGTTCGAGGTCATGATGATCACCGTGTTGCGGAAGTCGACCGTGCGCCCCTGACCGTCGGTCAGGCGTCCGTCGTCGAGCACCTGCAGCAGCAGGTTGAAGACGTCGGGGTGGGCCTTCTCGATCTCGTCGAGCAGGATGACGGAGTACGGATTGCGCCGCACCCGCTCCGTGAGCTGTCCGGCCTCGTCGTAGCCGACGTAGCCGGGAGGGGCTCCGACGAGTCGGCTGGCGGTGTGCCGTTCGCTGAACTCGCTCATGTCGAAGCGCAGCATGGCCTTCTCATCGCCGAAGAGCGACTCGGCCAGAGCTTTCGCCAGTTCGGTCTTGCCGACACCGGTCGGGCCGAGGAACAGGAAGCTTCCGACCGGTCGACCAGCGTCACCCATGCCGGTGCGGTTGCGCCTCACGGCCTTGGCGATCACGTTCACCGCGTCATTCTGGCCAACAAGACGCTGGTGCAGGTCGTCTTCTAGCCGCGCGAGCCGGTCACGGTCGGTAGCGGTCACACGACTGGCAGGGATGCCCGTCGCTCGCGCGATGATCTCGGCGATTTCGGGTTCGTCGATGACGGCCGACGTGGCCGACGTGGATTCCGCACCCGGTGCTGTGGTGGCCGACGCGATCTGCGCCTCAACGGCGTCGATCTCGTCGCGCAGACGCGACGCCTCCTCATACTGCTCGGCGTCGACTGCGGCGGACTTCTGCCCCTCGAGAGCGGCAATCTGCTCGCGCAACGCACTCAAGTCGACAACAGAGCCCAGTTTCAGGCGCATTCGTGCACCTGCCTGGTCGATCAGGTCGATCGCCTTATCGGGAAGGAACCGGTCGGTGATGTACCGCGCCGACATCTCGACGGCGGTGCGAATCGCCGCGTCGGTGTAGGTCACGTTGTGGTGCTCTTCGTAGCGGTCTTTCAATCCGTCGAGAATCTGCACGGCATCTTCGATGCTCGGCTCCCCCACCGTCACCGGCTGGAAACGGCGCTCGAGAGCGGGGTCCTTCTCGACCTTGCGGTACTCCTTGAGTGTGGTCGCGCCGACGAGGTGCAGCTCGCCGCGCGCGAGGCGCGGCTTGAGAATGTTTCCGGCGTCCATGCCGCCGTCACCGGCCGCACCGGCACCGACCACGGAGTGAAGTTCGTCGATGAAGATGATCAATTCGCTCGAGCGCGCACTGATTTCATCCATCGTCTTGGTCAACCGCTCTTCGAAGTCGCCGCGGAAACGGGTTCCGGCGAGCATGGCGGCCAGATCGAGCGAGATCACACGCTTGCCTCGCAGCTGCTCGGGCACGTGACCGTCGACGATCGCCTGCGCGAGGCCGTCGACAATCGCCGTCTTTCCGACGCCGGGCTCACCGATCAGAACCGGGTTGTTCTTGGTGCGCCGCGACAAGATCTCGACCGTCTGATCGATCTCCTCGGCACGCCCGATCACGGGGTCGAGCCGGCCCGCTCGGGCACTCTCGGTCAGGTCGGTTCCGTAGAGGTCCAGCATCGGGGTGTCAGAATCAGCGGATGCCTGGCCCGGGTTCGCCGCCGCGGTCGCGGCTGCCTGCGCCGCGCTTTCCGCCCCGGCCTGCAACGCAGCCGGGGTGACACCGGCGGCGGCGAGTATCTGGCCGGTGGGGGCATCCTGATTCACCATGAAGGCGAAGAAGAGGTGCTCGGGGTCGACGTAGGTCGAGCCGAACGAGCGTGCCACCTGGTGGGCGTCAAGCAGAGCGCGCTGAGCCGACGGCGTGAAGGCCGGCGGTGTCGTGGCGCGCTCCTCCGAGGATTCCGGAAGCCGCTGTTCGACAGCCTTCACGATCGCTTCGGGGTCGAGTCCTGCGTTGGTGAGCGCTGCGGTCGCGGCCGGAAGCGTCAGCATCACGCGCAGAATGTGCAGCGCGTCAACGTGGGAATGGCCGTGGCTGACGGCGAACTCGGCAGCTTGCGCGAGCACTTCGTGCGTGCGGCGACTGAGCATCCGGGTGAGATCAATGGGTCGCACGGGCTGGGCCGCGCGCTGGCTCTTCAGGTAGCGAGCAAGAAATTCGTCGAACGAACCGCTGCCGGAACCATCTGCGCCGAAGAAAGTGGGCATCTGTCCTCCTAGAAACTTGAGTGCCTTCGACTCAAGTTAACGTCGGTGTGCCCATTTCATTCCCGGTCCGTTCAGATGGCCCTGTCGCTTCGCGATCATTTCGCGGTTGGCGAAACCATCGGGATCCCGTACCGTGCCGAGTTCCGCGCTACCGACATCAGGAGTGGCGGCGTGTTGTCCGGGTAGTGCCCTTGGAGCGGCGCGGAGCCTCGGCGGCGCGGAGCCTCGGCGCCGCGACTCGACCCGGGCGTGGGGAATCCCGGTCGGCGTGCGCCATTCCCCACGCCCAGCGGGATTTCCCACGCCGACATCACGACCGCGCGGCCCTTTCAAGCACGTGCCGTGACGGTGGTCGAGCCTGTCGAGACCCCGTGACCCAGCCTTCAGACTCGGCCCTCTCGCCGACCCGCCCTCCACAGGCGCCGGTCCGCAGAGTTGTCCACAACCCCTGGTCAACAGGCCTTTCGTGTCAGTGCGATGTCGGTGGTGCCTGGAAGACTTCAGGTATGAACCCGCTGTTGGATCGTCTCGGCGAACAGGTCGATCTCGTCGCCGAATTGCACCGCAGGCAGGCCGTGCTGGCCGCCGAGACCGCCGTCGCCATCGACCGGGCGCGGCAGCTCAGTGAGAACCTGACCACGCTCCCGGTCACCGAGTCGACCCTGCGGCAGCGCTGGGC
>NZ_JBFRCS010000019.1:0-57379 GCF_052113185.1 Leifsonia sp. YAF41 | reverse complement strand
CGTTCAAGCGCTTCTACGCCAGCGAATCAGCCCGCCGCAACGCACTGCCGGCCTGGCTCCACGAATACAATCACCACAGGCCCCACACCGCAATCGGAGGCCAACCACCCATCAGCCGGTTAACTAACCTTGCTGGGCAGTACAGCTAGGCGGTCGCTGCGGGATCTAGCGACAACGGCAACGTGACCGTGAAGCGGGTGAACCCGGGGCGACTTTCGACGGTGATTTCGCCGCGATGAGCCGTGACCACCGCGCGGGCGATCGCCAAGCCGAGGCCGGTGCTGCCGGTTCCCCGGAACCGTGAGCTGTCGCCGCGAGCGAAACGCTCGAACAGCTTGGGCTGCAGGCTCTCTGGGATGCCGGGGCCGTCATCCGTCACCGTGATGATGGCGTTCTCCCCCTCGGTGGCGAGCGCCGCGGCGACCATCGTTCCGGCCGGGGTGTGCACGCGAGCGTTGGTGAGCAGATTTGCGATGACCTGGTGCAGCCGGTGGGCGTCGCCAACACCCTCGACCGGCTCGTCGGGCAGGTCAAGCTCCCAGTGGTGGTCTGCGCCTGCCGCGTGGGCGTCGCTGACCGCGTCGACGAGCAGCATGGTCAGGTCGACCGTCCCGCGATCGAGCTCACGCCCCTCATCGAGGCGGGCGAGCAGCAGCAGGTCCTCGACGAGTGCGGTCATTCGCACCGATTCCGACTCGATGCGAGAGAGCGCATGCACGGTGTCGGGCGGCAGAGCCTGCCCGCTTCGGCGGGTGAGTTCGGAGTAGCCGCGGATCGACGCGAGGGGCGTGCGCAACTCGTGGCTGGCATCCGCGACGAATTGGCGCACCTTGGCCTCACTGGCTTGACGGGTCTCCAGGGCGAGATCGACATGGTCGAGCATTCGGTTCACGGCCGAGCCGACACGACCGACTTCGGTGCGCGGGTCGGTGTCGCTCTCGGGGACCCGTTCGACCAGCGCGACTTCTCCATGGTCGAGTGGAAGCTCTGAGACACGCATCGCCGTCTCGGTGACTCGCCGCAGTGGGCGGAGCGCAAGCTGCACAATCCACGCAGCGAGCGCGGCAACACCGAGCACACCGGCCAGCGAGACGAGCGCAATCGTCAGCCCCAAAGTGGCAGCGGTGCTGTTGACGCTCGCGAGCGGTAGGCCGATCATGTAGGCGATTCCGGTGCGGGTCGTGGCCGTGACAACGCGGTAACTGCCGACCTCGCCGCCCAGGTCGATGGTGACCGGCGCCGTTTGAGTGGCCCCGTCAACCAGCTGCTGCACCTGTGGGGTCGTCAGCTGATGGATGTCGCCGACGTCGTCGGTGTACCCCGCGGTGATGGTGGCCCCGTCGAAGACGAGTGCCAGGGTTCCGGGCGGCTGGGCGCGCCCGTTCAGGATGTCCGTGACCGACGGCGTGGTGAAAGCAAGGATTCCGGGGCGGTCGGGGCCACCCTCGAGTACCGAACGCGAGCGCTCGACGGCCGAATTCAGCTGTTGGTCGAGCTGGGCCTCGAGGGAGGCACGCAGAATCGTGACGCTGACGAGTCCGATGATGATGCTGACGAGCGCCAACAGTCCCACGACGGAGAGCACGAGCCGGCGCCGCAGAGTCCACGGAGCGCGCGTCTGTGAGGCGCGAGTGTCTGGGGTGCCCGCGGGCGGCGCACCCCCCGCGTCGGAGGCGGCATCCGGCTCACTGGTCGACTTGGCGTTCGGCTCGGCGTTCGGCTCGGCGTTCGGCTCGGCGTTCGGCTCGGCGTTCGGCTCGGCGTTCGGCTCACCGTCCGGGAGGAGATTCTGCGACTCGCCGAGGCCAGCTGCCTCTTCGTCGCGGCGTGTCGCCGAATCTCCTCCTTGACGTGAAGGATCAGTACGTGAGGGATCCGGCGTCGACGAAGGCATTGGGTCGGTCGAAGCAGTCGGCTCTGTCGACACAGGAGCGTCAGTCGGGTCAGTCGCCTCAGAATCGGGCTGGGTCATTGCGCGGTTTTCAGCATGTACCCGGCACCGCGCACGGTGTGGATCATCGGCGTGCGCCCGGCATCGATCTTCTTGCGAAGGTAGGAGATGTAGATCTCCACGACCGAGGAACGCCCGCCGAAGTCGTAGCTCCAGACCCGATCGAGAATCTGTGCCTTGCTCAGCACCCGTCGCGGATTGCGCATCAGAAAGCGCAACAGTTCGAATTCGGTCGCGGTGAGCTCGATCTGGTCTCCCCCGCGAAACACCTCGTAGCTGTCTTCGTCGAGCGTGAGGTCGCCGATCCGGATCAGGGGGTCGTTCGCCTCGGCGACCGACAGGGTCGACCGACGGATGAGCCCACGCAAGCGCGCGACGACTTCCTCCAGGCTGAAGGGCTTGGTGACGTAGTCGTCGCCGCCCGCGGTCAGGCCGGCGATGCGGTCGTCGAGGGAATCCTTGGCGGTGAGAAAGAGCACGGGAGTTTCCGATCCGCTCGCCCGCACCCGCTGCAGAACCTGGAGGCCGTCGATGTCGGGAAGCATGATGTCGAGCACGATGGCGTCGGGGCGAAACTCGCGCGCGATGGTGAGGGCCTTCTGCCCATCGCCGGCGGTGCGCACATCCCAACCCTCGTAGCGGAGTGCCATCGCGAGCAGATCAGCGAGGGTCGGTTCGTCGTCGACGACGAGCACCCGGATAGCGCTGCCGTCGGCTTTGCTCAGCCGCGGACCCTGGGCCGGTCGATCAGACGCTCGTGTGCTCATCGTGCAAGTATCACTCGCGAAGCTATGAGAAGTCTATGAGTTGATTGGGTGCTTCCTGAGGCGAGTTGGAGGCCACGAAACCCCGTGCAACGACGGCACGAGCACGCGATTTCGACACGACAATCGCCGCCCTCTATATAAGGGAGTGAACAGCGTGCGCCGACTGACGAGAATCACCACGATGGATGACCGGCGCCGGGACCGCGAAGCGCCGACCCAAATCGCCTGCCGCTCCGCCCGTTGACAGTCGCAGAGGGCGGGTCGAGGCTGGGAAAAACTGAGCCCCGAGGAGGACGCCATGCCAGTCATTGAAGAGAGTGTATTCATCGCCTGCCCGCCGGAAGAGGTTTTCGATTTTGTCGTCAAGCCGGAGAATCTGCCGGTCTGGGATTCGTCGATCATCTCTGCTTCCCAGGTCGGAGACGAACCGATCGGCGTCGGCACGCGGGCGAATGGCACCAGCAAGATCATGGGCCGGCACTTTGACTGGTCTGTCACCGTCGCCGACTTCGACCCGCCCCGGCGCTACAGCAGTCATACGGTCGGCGGGAGCATGGAGTTCACGGTGACCAACGTGCTCGAGCCGACCGATGGCGGCACAAACTTGACCTACCGGATCGACGCCGCATCGGGATTGGGCGGCGTGTTCGGCCGTCTCGCCGACCCGTTTGTCGCCCGCGCGCAAGCACGCACCGTGCGTGCGAATCTGGAGACCCTGGCCGAGTTGCTGGCCGATCAAGCGGAGAGTTGACCAGGCGGAGAACGGCCACCGGTTCGTCGCACCGTCGCTGCCGATCTACCGCCAACTCACGCCAGCCGTCACGTAACCTGCGTCGAGCGAGGGAGAATGGAGGGGTGACCGACTTCATGCTCCCCCTCTTCGACGAGGCGAAGCATCCGTCGGAATCGCTGCGCAGCGCGGTGACCCATGCCGCACCGCCAGCGCGTCCGGCTTCTCACCTGCAGCGCATTGTCGCCGATTCGACCGATCGCGTGGCCTGGCTGCGCGCGCGCAATCAAGGAATCACGGCAACGGATGTCGCCAAGCTCGCGACCGTGAAATCGGTGCAGAACGCGGCCTACGACAAGATGCACGGCACGAGTTTCAGCGGCAACAGCTACACCGATCACGGACGGGCGCGTGAGCCTGAGATCGCGGCGTGGGTGCGCAGCAACTACGGAATCGAACCGAGCACCGCCCTGTTTCGTGCCGCCGGCCACCCGCGTCATCTGGCCACGCCGGACGGCGTCGTGCTCGCCCCGAACGGCGACCTCGAGCTCGCCGAAATCAAGACGACAAGCAAACCGTGGCGCAGCATCCCGCGCTCATACCTGCGTCAGGTGTGGTGGCAGCAATACGTGCTGGGCGCCGAGCGCACCCTGCTGGTCTGGGAGCAACACGACAACTTCGTGCCGATCAGTGATGTGCCAGAGTGCCAGTGGATCGACCGCGACGAAGACCAGATCGCCATCCTCGTCGGTTTCGCCAATCAACTGATCGATCTTCTCGACCACCAGGCGCGGGCGAACCAACGGCGCTAATCGCCGGTCAGGCCGGCGGCTGCAACTTGCGTACTCGACTGAGCGCGAAGAACCCGGCGGCCACCGCCAGGATCACCACCGCGATCAGGATCTCGTAGAAGACCACGCCACGATATCCGCTCGGCTGGTCAGGATTCAAAAACGGGTACGGGTACCAGTCGAGCAGTGCGCCGCGGATCATCGTGTACATCAGCCAGACGACGGGAAAGACGACCACCACCCAGAGCCGCTTCCACGGCAGCGGCGTGCGCCCGGCGGCGAACAGCCAGTCGAGCAGCAAGTAGAGCGGTGCCCAGACATGCAAAATTTCATTCGACCAGCCGAGCGTTGTGCCCTGGTCGAGCGAGATATCGCGCAGGAGCAGGTTGTACACAATCCCGGTGGTCACCATGTAGGTGGCGACGGAGGTGTGGGCCAGGTTGAACCAGGGCGGATCGATCTCGACCCTGAAGCAGTACCAAGCGCCGATCAGCAGCACGATCGCGGCCAGGCAATTGGAGAGGATCGTGAAGAAGCTGAAAAAGTTCCAGAGAAAGTTCGACACGTCGGGCGGGTTGAACCCGAGGCTGTAGGCCAGCTGGCCGATCACCGCCACGATGATTCCCGCTGCCGCCACGATCCGAATTGCGCCGTAGGTTCTTCTCACGGTGGCTCTCCCGTCTCTTCACTGCCTGGCAGCGATCTGCCCACCCCGCGGGTGTCATCTGAAGCCTAGCCATGCCGGAGAATGATGCACATGGAAACTGCCAACGACGTGCCGACAACCATGCGCGCCCTCGTGATCGACCGCACGGGAGCGACGGACGAGCTGCACCTGGCTCAGGTGCCGATCCCGGTTGCCGTCGGCGACGAATTGCTCGTTCGGGTGATCGCTGCGGGGATCAACCCTATCGATGCGAAGACCCGCGCCGGTGGCGGCTCGTCCGGCGCAATCACTGGCTTTCCTGCCGTGCTCGGCCTCGATTTCAGCGGCGTTGTCGTCAGCTCCCCTTATGAGGCGTTCGGGCTGCGACCCGGCGATGCCGTCTACGGCATGGGCCGCGTTCCGCGCACGAGCGGCAGCTACGCCGAGTTCGTCGCAGTGACCAGCATGAGCGTCACCCGCAAGCCCGCCACGCTCAGCCACGAAGAGGCAGCAGCGGTTCCGGTTGCCGCCCTGACCGCCTGGGGCATGATCGAACTGGCCGAAATCGGGCCAGGAACGCGCGTTCTGATCCACGCCGGCAGCGGCGGCGTCGGCCATTTCGCCGTGCAGTTCGCGCGGCACCTCGGCGCGCATGTCATCACCACCGGCTCCGCCCGCAATCTCGACTTTCTGCGGCAGCTCGGCGCCGACGAGGTCATCGACTATTCGGCCACCCGGTTCGACGACGTCGTGACGGATGTCGACGCCGTGATCGATCTGATCGGCAACGTTCACGACAACACCGGAAGCCGGTCGCTCGGCGTGCTGCGGCCCGGCGGCATCCTGGTCAATGCCCCGACCGGCAGCTGGCCGACGATGAGGGCCGAAGCTGAGGCTGCAGGCATCCGTGCCACCGGCTACAAAGTGCCGGCCGACGCGCGGGTGCTCGACACGATCACCGCACTGATCGACTCAGGAGTCGTGCGTCCGCATGTCGGGCAGGTGTTCGAACTCGCTGACGGAGCCGAGGCTCACCGGGTTCTGGAGCAGGGGCACACGCGCGGAAAGATCGTGCTGCGGGTCGCTGCCGCCTAGCGGGTCCGGCGTCGGCTCAGCCCTCGGGACACCAGCCGTTGGTGCGGTGCGTGCACGTTCAGCCTTCGCGCTGTACTGACGTTTGCGACGTGTACGGCTGGCCGCGGCCACGCTGCTGAGGAGCATGTACCCGGCGTATGCAAAGAGAAGTCCGGCGATGACCGGCACGATCCAGACTTTGTTTGCACCGTTGACGAGGTTGTTGACCCAACCGATCAACGGAATCGAGTACCAGAGCTTGCCCTGAATCTGAATTTCCCGCACAGCCTCAGCATCCGCGACACCGTTGTTGTCGCCCATGAATTCGAAGGTGCGCTCTCCGGAGGCGATCAGGTTGATCGCGATAATGCGGTGGGTGATCACTCCTGGCTTGCCCGACTCCATCTGATAGGTCGCGACATCGCCGATGGCCAAGTCGTCCGGGTTCACTGGCTTCACAATGATGAGGGTGCCCGGCGGCAGTCCGGGCTCCATCGAGCTGGTCAGGACGGTCATCGGCACTGCCCCGGTGAGCTTCGGGATGACGATGGCGACGGCCCCAAGTGCAACAACGAGAATGAGAAGAACTGCGCTCACGGAGAGCCCGATGTAACTCCACAGACTCTTCTCCGGCACTGCCTTCGCTCCCGTCGCGATCGCAGCCGAGGCCGAGGGGGCAGCCTCGGCTGCGATCGCGACGTGGAATGCGTCGCCGGTTTCGTTCACTTTCGTTGCACCGTTCATGACATCTCAGCTACGAGGCGTCGGTCTTGCGACGTCGGCGCCCAATCAGGAAGAACACGAGGCCTCCGCCCAGTAGCCCGGCGACGACGAGCGCGGGAGTCGCGGCATCCGCACCCGTCTGTGCCAAAGGCTTCGTGGTGACGGCTCCGCTCCCGGTGATCGTTCCAGTCGGCGTGGAAGGCGCCGTCGTGGGCCCGGGCGTCGGGGCCGTTGGCGTCGTTGGACCCACGATGACTCCATCATCGTCGCAGGCAGAAGCAGGGAATGCCCCCGCCGCGGCGTCGCGCATCGAAACCATCACGTTGACGTTCGCATCAGCATCCTGAGCGACTAGATCGAAGACATCGGCCATCGTCAACGTGACAATGGCTTTGAGCACGCCGCCTGCGGCCAGAGACTGCGAATTGACCAAGATTTCGCATTTCGTGACAGCGTCACCCTGCGTTGTCAGCGTCTCGTCGTCAACCGAGTTCCAGGAGGCGAGCGACAGATTCGCCGAAAAGTCAGGTGACGAGAAACTGACGTTGCGTGCGCTCAATCGCACTTCGACCGGCCGGTCAGTGGGGTTCTTGACCCAGAGCGATGCGCTCTGGGAGCCCTCCGGAATGAGCAGCCCGGCCCCAGCGAACAGATCGGCGTTCAGCGACGTCGACCAGCTCACCCCATCGGCACTGACCAGAATCTGATCGGATGCCGCCGAGGCGGGAGCCGCGACTCCCGCCACCGCGAGAGCCGAGGTAACTCCAGCGGCGAGAGCCACCGCTGCGACCTTGTTGATGATTCGTGACCCGATCATGACGAGTTCACCACCGTCAGTGTGAAGCGTTGTGAGGACGGAGCGCCGGTGCAATTCTTTTGCGTCACCGGGGTGATCGGGGTCTGGGTTGGGTTCGCCCCCATGTCGAGGCAGTAACCAGTGGAATTGTTTTTGATCTGGTATTGGCCTGCTGCGCCGCTGACGGGAACAAGCGTCCATGCGGTCCGTGTCGTGCCAGTATCGACAACCTCGATTGACGCACTGGTTGAATTCGAATCGGGTCGGATGAACAACGACGGATCGTATAGCGCAGAGATTTTGCCGCTGGCAGCGAATGTCCAGCTCTGGTTGGACCCGCCATGGCAGGGGAAGGCGATCACCCGAGTGCCCGAAGTGGTGCCTGCCCCTTCGGCGTCGAGGCAGAAGCCGCTGGCCGGGCTCGTCACCGTGTACACCGGGGGCCCCGTGGTCACGCTCGTCGCTGCGGATGCCGCCGAAGAGAGCGGTGCGTCATCGCGCGCCTTCACTGTGTAGCTGTACGCCGTCAAAGCCGTGAGCCCCGCGTCGGTGTACGAGTTCGTCGTCGAACTCCCGACCAAGACGTTGTTTCGATAAATGTCATATGCGACGACCTTGACGTTGTCGGTCGACGCAGCCCAGGTGAGAGTCGTTTGTGAGCCCGTGGTGGCCGAGGCCACCGGTTTGCCCGGCACTGTCGGGGCTGTCGTGTCGAGTGCCTTCTGAACGACCGCTGTCGAGTTGCCCGATGTCCAGCTGCCGATATTCGACGCAACAGTCACTGTGGCTGCCACCGTTCCGATGACGGTTTCCGAGATCTGGCTCGGGGTCAACGACGTGCGAACGCAGAAGAATGCCGACACCCCGGCGGCGAGAGTGCCCGTCTGTGACGCCGCAGTCGTCCAATTCTTCGCAGCGCCGCCGAGCGTTGCCGCGTCGGTGCATTGTGAGGCGGATGTGGCCGGCCACGAGTTCACGGTGATTGCCGCGGCGAGTCCGTTTGCTGATGTACCACCGAGAGTCAGGGTGAACGGGGCGGGGATTGAACCGCTATTCGTCACAGTGACGGCGACAGTCCTTAACTGCGTCGCTGTTCCGGTGGAGTTGAAGTCCTTGTTGAGTGACGGTGTCGTTGCCTGCGAGACGGTGAGAGTTCCTGTCGTCACCGTGGCAGACGTGATCGCTGCTGGCGCGGTCCAGGATGCGGTGGCCGCGCTGGTTCCGGCAAGGGTCAGAAAGACGACCGCTGCGACCGAGACGTTGAACCTCGTGAAACGCGTGCGCGGCTTCGTGCTCGGTGCCTGTGTCATCGTCTAGACCTGTGTCCCGTCAAGCTGAACATTGAATGAGGTCGTCTGCCCCTGCCCTGCGTTGGTGACGAGCGGCAGGGCTGCCGACACGCACAGGAATGCCGAACTGCCAGCGGGGAGCGTGCCCATGGCTGGCAATCCCGGCGCCGGGATGGTTCCCACCGACCAGGCGGGAGTGACCGGAGTAGCAGCGCAGTCCGACGCTGATGAAACCACCCGCAGCGCGATCGTGAGCTCCTGGGACAGGGGGGTGCTTCCCGTCACCTTCGCATCGAGAGCCAGGGCTACGTTGCCGGTGTTTGTCACAGTCACTGAGCCGTAGACCGATTGTCCCGGGTACAGCTTGTTCGTCGATATCTGAACGGGCGAGGCGATCGTGAGTGAGGCTGTTCCGGCAATGACGGTGCCTCCGGAGAGCGGCGCAGCTGCATTGAGGTAGGCATAGCTGCCACCCGCGGCGGCAGTCGCCAGGCCGACGGCGGCGAGAAGTGAGAGAGCGGTGATGCTCATCGAGCGGATGGAGAATGCGGCGGTGAGTCTCGCAGCAGTTGTGCGTGCACTGCCGGCCTTCTGGGGAGCTTCACGTGAACCGAGCATGAGGGACACCGCCTTTCGCGAGAAGAGGGGGATGATTCAGAACGAGAAAACGGGGCGGCGGCGCGCCCGCCGAAGACGACGGGCACGCCGAGTCACTGACTAGTTCTGGGTGACGGTCAGGCCCAGTCCGGACAAGTTGACGATGCCGGTCTTTGACGCGTTTTCAGCGCCGACTGCGCCGCTCGGGAAGGTCAGAACGGCCGTGACTGTCGCGTTCGTCGTCCCCTGGGGAACCGCTGTCGGGAGCGGCGTGGCCGTGCCCTGGATGACTGCGCTGACCTGCGCACCCGTGGTGTTGAGGAACCCGGCGAGAGCTGTATTCGCGGCCAACTGCGGCGTGCCAACGGGCGCCGTTGCGGCAGTGATCGATCCGGGAGCAAGGGACACGGCGGCCGTCAGGTTCGCGCCGGTTGCGGTGATCGCGACGTTCTGCGTGTAGGTCAGCTTGTCGCCCGGAACGATCTTGAAGGTGTTGATGTCGGCAATCGTCGTGGCGGATGTCGATGAGCCGTGCGTCACCGACCAGGAACCGGTCGCTGCCGGAACGGCCGTCAAGGTGCCGGCCGATACGGTGCCACCCGAGAGAGCCGCCGTGTCGTTCCAGAGGGCGAAGGTACCGGCGCCGCCCATGAGGAGTGCGATGCCGGCCGCGCCCGCGATTGAACCTTTGAGGAGCTTGTTCATGAGAATCCTTTCGAAGCATCGCAAAAGATGCCGATTGTGGCCTGCTGTTCGGGCAGAGGGACAAATGCGTGAGAGCCGGATGCGAGGCAAAAGTGAGAAAGTTTCCGATCCGGCCTTCAGACTCTATTGGCGGACAGACCGATTTGTCTGTCCCGCCAATACCCCCAGTGCGGGGCTCAGATTTCAGGCATCGTGAGAGCGAGATCTCACGATTTCGCGCGTTTCTACGTAGCATCACGACGAAAAGCACAGATTTTGCCCCCTCATTGCGCTCGCGCAAGTTTTCACAGACGGAACGTTCTACCCGCCAACTGAGGCAGGCGAAGCGAAGAACGCTGAAGAGTGGCGCGGTCGGCTCCCCGGGGACCGGTGGTGAGCCCCTAGAAGGGTTTCCGGCGGGCGCGATGGAACGACGTCGAAGCGCATGGCGGCGAACCGACGGCGAGCGACAGAGCCTTGCCCAAGAAGCAGGCCGGAGAGACGTGCCGGGAGACGCAAGCGTCGCTAGAGCGAACGCTCCATCACGTGATCGTTGTAGGTCTGATCGCCGACCTGAAACGTCTTGGCGCCGACGATGGCGAACCCGCTCTTCTCATAGAAACGGATCGCCCGAATGTTCTGATTGTTAACGCCGAGCCAGACGCCCGAAGCGCCTCGCGCGCGAGCGGCATCCAGAGTCGCGTTCATCAAAGTGGCGGCCAACCCGGCCCCGTGGTGGTCGCCGAGCAGATAGACCTTGCTGAGCTCAACCGTCGGCCGAAACCTGAGCGAGGCGGCCACGGCGGGGGTGCCCGGTTCACCGAAAACCAGCATGGTGTAGCCGACAATGTCGCCGCCCCGCACAGCCACGCGGATGTCGCGGGCAGGGTCGGTGAGATAGGAGGCGAAGCGGGCCGGTGAGAGGTGCTCGGCGATGAACGCGGAGATCGCGGCCGGTGGCGTTCCCGGCGGGCAGGCCAGCACGAAGGTTGCAGCGGCAACCTCGGCTAGCTCTGCAACATCGGCCGGTTCGGCGGCCCGGATGATCGCCGTCATCGCGCCAGCATAGCTAGCGATGCGCGGAAGGGGTACCGAATTCAGGAACGGAGTGTGTGTCGGTCCGACCGACCCGGGAAGTTCCGGGGCCGCGAGCGGCACGACACACCTCCGTTCCTGAATTGGGTACCGCGGTGAAACGGATCGTGCGGAGAGGGTGCGGCTACAGGAACCGGGCGTACGCCCCCACCGTCAGAAAAGCGGGGAACTCCGGCTCCAGAGCGGATGCCCGAAACACCTCGAGCGCGTCGTCGAAGCGGTCCCCCGGCGTGCGCGACAGGCCCGCGAAGACCTCGGCGACCAGAGTCTCGATCCAGGCTTCGTCGATCCGACGCCCCTCGGCGGTGACAGAGTTGTCGTGAATCCACTGCCAGATCTGGGAGCGGGAGATCTCGGCGGTTGCCGCGTCCTCCATCAGATTGTCGATCGCCGCCGCACCGATCCCTCGGAGCCACGATTCGATGTACCGCAGGGCGATCACGACGTTGTCGCGCACACCCGTTTCGGTGATCTCGCCACCGATGCCCGCGACATCCAGCAGCTGTTCCGCGGTGACCCGCACCCAGTCACGAGTGCGCTCGAGCTGGTTCGGCCGCTCGCCGAGCACCCGGTCGAACTCGGCCTGCGCGGTCGGAATCAGGTCGGGGTGGGCCACCCAGGTGCCGTCGAAGCCGTCGATCGCCTCGCGGCGCTTGTCGGCAGCGACCTGCTCGAGGGCGCGTTCGGTGACCGCGGGGTCACGCCGGTTCGGGATGAACGCACTCATGCCGCCAATGGCATAGGCCCCACGCTGGTGGCAGGTGGCGACGAGCAGCTCGGTGTAGTCCCTCATGAACGGCACGGCCATGGTGATCTGCTTGCGGTCGGGGAAAACGAATCGCCGACCGCGGGCACGGAACGTCTTGATGATGCTGAAGATGTAGTCCCAGCGGCCCGCGTTCAAGCCGGCGCAGTGCTCGCGCAGCTCGTAGAGAATCTCCTGCATCTGGAAGGCGGCCTGGATTGTCTCGATCAGCACCGTCGCCCGAATCGTGCCGTGGGCGATTCCGACGCGCTCCTCGGCGAAGGTGAAGATCTCGTTCCAGAGTCGGGCTTCACGGTGGCTCTCGAGCTTCGGCAGGTAGAAATACGGCCCCTTGCCGGAGTCGATCAGCGCCTGTGCGTTGTGAAAGAAATACAGTCCGAAGTCGATCAGACTGCCGGATGCGGCCATCCGTCTCTTCGAACGATCAACGAACATGATGTGTTTCTCGGCCAGGTGCCAGCCACGGGGGCGCATCACGATGGTCGGGGTCGCACCCCTCGCGCCACCGGTGACCCGGTAGCTTTTGCCCTCCGGGCTGTCGAAGCTCAGCTGCCCGCGCACGGCGTCGAAGAGCGTGATCTGCCCCTCGATGACGTTCGCCCAGGTCGGGCTTGTCGCGTCTTCCTGGTCGGCCAGCCAGACCTTCGCATCGGAGTTCAGCGCGTTGATCGCCATCTTGCGGTCGGTCGGTCCGGTGATCTCGACACGGCGGTCTTCGAGGCCGGGCCCTGCGCCGGCCACACGCCAGGTGCGGTCGACACGGATGTGCTCGGTTTCGCTCAGAAAATGAGGGTCGCGACCGTTCGCGGCGTCCACTCCCGTCTGAAGCCGGGCGGCCAGCAGGTCGTGCCGGGTGCCGGCGAACCGGTCGTGCAATTCGGCCAGAAAGTCGAGCGCCGCGGGAGTGAGGATCTCGGCGTAACGCTCCCCGAACTCGCCGATCACCTCCAGGTGGGCTCCCCCGGTGGTCGAGCCTGTCGAGACCCCGCGAGCCGATCCTGTCGCGGTGGTCGTGCCTGTCGCAGCCCGGTCCAGGGTCGCGGTCGTTGCAGTATTCATGTCGTCATTCCTTCGAAAGTAGGGCTAAAACTGCTCGGCCTCGGTCGAACCGACGAGGGCGAGAGTTGCGCTGTTCGGGTTCAGCGCGGTGGCAATCCGGTCGAAGTAGCCGGTGCCGACCTCCCGCTGGTGGCGGGTTGCGGTGTAGCCGGCGCTCTCTGATGCGAACTCGGCTTCCTGCAGGTCGACATATGCACTCATCTGGCGCTCCGCGTAGTCGGCGGCAAGCGTGAACATCGAGTGGTTGAGCGAGTGGAAACCGGCCAGCGTGATGAACTGGAAGGTGTAGCCACAGGCCGCGAGTTCCCGTTGGAACGCGGCGATCTGCTCGTCGTTGAGGTGGGATTTCCAGTTGAACGACGGCGAGCAGTTGTAGGCGAGTTTCTTGCCTGGAAAGTCTTGGTGGATGCGAGCGGCGAAGCGCTGCGCCAGTTCGAGGTCGGGCTCGGAGCTTTCTACCCAGATCAGGTCGGCGTACGGAGCGTAGGCGAGTCCGCGCGCGATCACGGTGTCGATGCCGTTCGTCACCTCGTAGAAGCCTTCGGCGGTGCGTTCGCCGGTCAGGAACGGGGCGTCGCGCGGGTCGATGTCGCTCGTGAGCAGCGTCGCGGCGAGCGCATCGGTGCGGGCGATGACGATCGAGGGCACGCCCGCGACATCCGCGGCGAGGCGTGCCGCGTTGAGGGTGCGGATGTGCTGACCGGTGGGGATGAGAACTTTGCCGCCCATGTGGCCGCACTTCTTCTCGCTGGCGAGCTGGTCTTCCCAGTGCACACCGGCGGCGCCGGCCTCGATCATCGACTGCATCAGCTCGTAGGCGTTCAGCGCACCACCGAACCCGGCCTCAGCATCCGCCACGATCGGAGCCAGCCAGTCGCGAGACGTGTCGCCCTCCGACGCCTCAATCTGGTCGGCGCGCAGCAGCGCGTTGTTGATGCGGCGCACGACGGCCGGCACCGAGTTGGCCGGGTAGAGCGACTGGTCGGGGTAGGTCTGTCCCGACAGGTTGGCGTCGGCGGCGACCTGCCAGCCCGACAGGTAGATGGCCTTCAGCCCGGCGCGCACCTGCTGCACGGCCTGGTTGCCGGTGAGCGCACCGAGCGCAGAAACCCATTCGGGGTTCTCGGGGGTGCCGTTCTGGTTGACGAGCTCCCACAGCTTCTCCGCACCGCGGCGGGCCAGCGTGCGCTCCTCGCGCACCGTGCCGCGCAGTGCGATCACGTCGTCTGCGGTGTAGTCGCGACGGATGCCTTCCCAGCGCGGGTCGGCGGCCCACTCGAGTGCGAGCTCTTCCGCGGTCTGGGTCTGCTGTCCCGGTCGAGTCGATGCGGAGTTGTTCGGGTTCGGGGTCGTGCTCATCAGTGCCTCCAGGATGTGCGAGGCGGGTCTTCCTGACCCGGCCTTCTTCGTCTGTGAGGCAACTCTGCGCCGCCCGGCCAGAGCCTGGTGAAGATTGCCGGGCAGAAATAGAGCCGTTCTTCTCCCGCGCAGAAATCGTGCTGCCCGGCGGGCGTTCTGTCAGGACGAGACAGAAAGATCGCACAATTTCTGTTTGCGCGACCTGAGCCGCCATGTGAGCATGAATCATGGTCGCCGCCGATCCAGCCATTTCCGCCACTCGCTCTGAACCTTCACGCGCCCGGGCGCTCGCCCCGGAGAGTGAGGCCCAGAGTGACGCCGACGAGACCGAGCTCGATGCGCTCACTCTCGGGCGGCGCATCCGTGAACTGCGCACGCAGCGTGGGATGACCCTCGAGCAGCTCGCGACGGCCGTCGACCGTGCACCGTCGCAGGTGTCGATGATTGAGAACGGCAACCGCGAGCCGCGCCTGTCGATGCTGCGTCTGATCGCGCTGGCGCTCGGCACAACCGTCGACGATCTGCTGAAGACGGATGCGCCGTCGGAGCGGGCCGCCCTTGAAATCGCCGTCGAGAAAGCGCAACGCGGACCGGTCTTCACCGCGCTCGGCCTGCCGCGCATCCGGGTCGRCAAAAGCCAAAACGACGACGTTCTGCAGACGATCCTCACTCTGCACAATGAGATCGATCGACTGAATCGCGAGCGGGCGGCCACCCCCGAAGAAGCCAGGCGGGCGAACTCGGCGCTGCGCACCGAGATGCGTGACCACGACAACTTCTTTCCTGAACTCGAGCAGCTCGCCGCCGAACTCCTCAGCGCCGTCGGCCACACGGGCGGCCCGGTCTCGCACCAGGTCGTCGCCGACATGGCCTCCCACTTGGGCTACTCGCTGCACTACGTGAGCGACCTGCCGCACTCCACCCGGTCGGTCACCGACAAACGTAACCATCGCATCTATCTCCCCACCGAACAGTCCGCGTCCCGCGATTCGCGTTCGCCGATTCTGCAGGCATTCTCCAGCCATCTCTGCGGTCATGAGGAACCGAGAAATTATGCCGAATTTCTGCGCCAGCGGGTCGAGACTAACTACCTGACCGCCGCCATCCTGTTGCCGGAAAAGCCGGCCGTGAAGCTGCTCACCGAGGCGAAGAACCTGCGGCGCATCTCGATGGAAGACCTGCGCGACGCGTTCGCTGTCTCCTATGAGACGGCCGCGCACCGGTTCACGAACTTGGCGACGGCCCGGCTCGGCATCCCAGTGCATTTCATGAAGGTGCACGAGTCGGGCACCATCATCAAGGCCTACGAGAACGACGCCGTGCGATTCCCGAGCGATGCGCTCGGCGCGGTCGAGGGCACGACGGTGTGCCGCAGCTGGACGGCCCGCACCGTGTTCGATGTGGCCGACCGGTTCAGCCCCTGGTACCAATACACCGACACCCCGGCCGGAACCTTCTGGTGCACCTCGCGTATCGAGAAGGCGAAGGAAGGCGACTACTCGGTGAGCGTCGGCGTGCCGTTCGCGCACGTCAAGTGGTTCCGCGGCCGCGAGACCACGAACCGGGCGGTGTCGCGTTGCCCCGACGACTCGTGCTGCCGGCGTGCCCCCGACGAACTCGCCGAGCGCTGGGCCGGGGAATCGTGGCCGGCCGCCCGCACCCCGACGAGCCTGCTCGCCGCTCTGCCGACCGGAACGTTCCCCGGCGTCGACCCCACCGAGGTCTACCAATTTCTCGAGGCACACGCGCCACGCTGAGTGCGGCTCTTCCGGTCGAACCGACCGCTGGTCGAGCTTGTCGAGACCACCGCCGGCCGACCTCTAGACGCGACACACGAGCGGATCGCGCACCAGGTCTCGACAGGCTCGACCAACGAGCAGGATTGTGTCAGTGAAGTTACGATTTCGATACTTTCCCGGTACGTCCGCCACGGATTCGCACGGATTGCGCGGATTGCACAACGTTTCCCGACGTTTTGCGCAGACACGGGCTCTCCGGTGTTGGCAGAATGGGCAGAAGCCCGGAAATCGGGCTCCACCAACGGTCTCAAAGCTGAGACAGAGAGAGCGAGATTCCCCCGTGGAAAGCACAGTTTTCGAGAGGTCTCGCCCGAAGACCTCCGTCGTCGATCACGCCCTGAGCGGCTCCAAGCTCTCACCCTTCTGGCTTGACGACATCGCTCCCGCTCAGCGTTACCCCACGCTCACGGCCGACATCGACTGCGATCTCGCCGTCGTCGGCGGTGGCTACTGCGGTCTTTGGACGGCCATCAAGGCCAAGCAGCGCAACCCCTCCGCCCGCGTGGTGCTGCTTGAAGCGAAGACCGTCGGCTGGGCCGCATCCGGTCGCAACGGCGGATTCGTCGAAGCCAGCCTCACCCACGGTGAGGAGAACGGCCAGACTCGTTGGCCGAAGGAAATCGACCGCCTGAACGAGCTGGGCCTCGAGAACCTCGACGCAATCGAGCAGGCCGTGACCGACCTCGGCCTCGACTGTGACTTCGAACGCACCGGCACCCTCTCCCTCGCCGTCGAAGACCACCAGGTCGACTGGCTGAAAGAGATGGCCGCCGAGGCTGCCCAGCACGGCAACACCGACGAGGTTTACCTCGACGCTGACGCGGTGCGCAAAGAGGTCAACTCCCCCACCTACCTCGCCGCCGTCTGGAGCAAGCGCTCGTCGGCGCTGGTGCACCCCGCCAAGTTCGCCTCCGAACTCGCGCGTGCAGCCACCGAGCTCGGTGTCGAAATCTTCGAGCACTCCCCGGTCACCGACCTGGACACCTCCGGATTGACCCCTGCCCAGGGCACCGCCGTGCGCACGAGCAAGGCTCGCGTCCTGGCGAAAAAGACCGCCCTGGCGACCAACGTCTTCCCGTCGCTGCTGAAGCGCAACCGTCTCTCGACCGTTCCGGTCTACGACTACGCACTGATGACCGAGCCACTGGATGCGACGCAGCTCGCGGACATCGGCTGGACCAACCGCCAGGGCCTCAGCGACATGGCCAACCAGTTCCACTACTACCGGATGAGCGCCGACAACCGCATCCTCTTCGGCGGCTACGACGCGATCTACCACTACGGTCGCCGCGTGCGCGAAGAGTATGAAGACCGCCAGGAGACCTACGACACCCTCGGCCACCACTTCTTCACCACGTTCCCGCAGCTCGAAGGCCTGAAGTTCAGCCACCGCTGGGCCGGCGCCATCGACACATCCACCCGATTCTGCGCCTTCTTCGGCACGGCTCGCGGCGGACGCATCGCCTACGCAACCGGCTTCACCGGTCTCGGCGTCGCGGCTACGCACTTCGCCGCCGATGTGATGCTCGACAAGCTCGAAGGTAAAGAGACTGAACGCACCCGCCTGGCGATGGTGCGCGAGACCCCGCTTCCCTTCCCGCCCGAGCCCATCGCATCCATGGGCGTGCAGGTGACCCGCTGGTCGCTCAACCGTGCCGACCACAACAAGGGCAAGCGCAACGTCATCCTGAAAACCCTGGATGCCCTCGGCCTCGGCTTCGATTCCTAACCGGCGATCCCGGCGCTTCGCGCGTCTTCGTCAGAACCTCCATCCACACAGTGGGCACCGGCCTTCCGGCCGGTGCCCCCACCCCGCTTCGGCGAACTCCCAAGGAGTGATATCTAGTGAGTGACACGTCAGTCAAACCCATCGTGAACAGCGTCGTGAACGATGACACCGGGTCGGTGCACCTGCGCTCCGTCACTAAGAGCTACGGGAACGCCCCGGCTGTCGCGGGGGTTGATCTTGACGTTCAGTCCGGTGAATTCATCTCGCTGCTCGGACCTTCTGGCTGCGGCAAGACCACCCTGCTGCGTATGATCGCCGGATTCGAGCACCCCGACGCGGGCGACATCGTCGTCGCCGGCAAGTCAATGCTTGATGTCCCGCCGCACAAGCGCCCGGTCAACACCGTGTTCCAGTCCTACGCTCTGTTTCCGCACATGACCGTGGCCGAGAACGTGGCATACGGCCTGCGCCAGAAGCGGGTCCCGAAGGCGGAGATCGCCGAGCGCGTTTACGAGTCGCTCTCCCTGTCCCGCATGGAGACTTTCGCCGACCGCACCCCGCAGAAGCTCTCCGGTGGTCAGCAGCAGCGCGTCGCCCTCGCCCGCGCGCTCGTGAACCGCCCCAAGGTGCTGCTTCTCGACGAGCCGATGAGCGCACTCGACCGCAAGCTGCGCGAAGAGATGCAGATCGAGTTGAAGCTGTTGCAGCGTCAGCTCGGAATCACCTTCATCTTCGTCACGCACGACCAGCAGGAAGCGCTCTCGATGAGCGACCGCATCGTCGTGATGCAGGGCGGGGCCATCCAGCAGCTTGGAAGCACCGAGCAGGTCTACTCGGAGCCGGCCAACGCCTTCGTCGCCGGCTTCATCGGCAAGCAGAACTTCATCGACGCCGTCGTCGTCAGCCCGGGTGTGCTGCAGAGCGCCGACGCAGAATTGATCACCAGCCGGATGCCCGACGGGCTCGCCCCCGGCACCGCGGTGCGCGCCGCGGTGCGCGCCGAAGCAGTGCGCGTGACCAGTGGGCAGCCGGCCTCCGGCATCCCCGCCCTTGTGGGCACGCTCGCCGGAATCTCGTTCCTCGGTGATGTGATGCAGTACGTCGTGATCACCCCATCGGGTCAGGAGATCATCGCCCGCACGGCGCCGGCCCAGTCCGAGCCGCTCAGCACCGGCGCGCCGGTGTGGTGCGCCTGGGATCTCGCCGACCTGCGGGTCTTCGAACCCGAACCGGTGGCCTGAGTTGGCCGGCCCCGAAGGGCTGCGCGCCCTCGTTCCCGCCGCCAGTGTCGGCCGAATCAGCCGGCGTGCCGTGCTCTCCGGCTTCGTGGTGCTCGGCGCCACCGGCGCTCTGACGTCGTGCAGCCGCAGCACCGCGTTCGCCTCCTCGGCGCTGCCAGACGGCGCGGTCGAAGACCACCTCAACGTCTACAGCTGGGGCGACTACAGCGACCCGGCGAACATCGCGAAGTTCCAGAAGTCCGGAACAACGGTGCAGCTCGACAGTTTCGGCTCGAACGAAGAGTTGATCGCCAAACTCGGCGCCACCCGCGGCACCAGTGGCTACGACGTGGTGGTTCCGACCGGAAACTACATTCCGATGATGTCGGCCAACGGCCTGCTGCAGGAGCTCGACCACTCCTATCTCACGAACTTCGAGAACATCGACCCGCTCTACCGCGACCAGTCCTGGGACCCGGGAAACAAGTATTCGGTGTGCAAGAACTGGGGAACCACGGGGTATGTCTACGACAGCCGTGTGATCACCCGCGAGTTGACATCCTGGGCCGACTTCTTGGAGGTCGCCCAGAACGAGGCCAGCAAGAATCTGTCGGTGCTCGAAGACCCGTGGGAGGTGACGAGCATGTACTTCGCGGCCAACGGCATCGACCCGAACACCACGAAGAAGGCCGACCTCGATGCCGCCGAAGAATTTCTCGTGAACAAGCTTGCGCCGCACATCAAGGCCTTCAACTCGTCGGCCGTGCAAAGCGGTATGCCGGAAGAGACCTTCGTGCTGATGCAGGCTTTCAATGGAGACGTGCGGCAGGGTCTTCTCGTCAGTGACGTTCCCGAAGCGTGGAAGTTCGTCTATCCGACGCCGACTGCGAACATCTGGATGGACACCTGGGCGATTGCCATGGGCTCCCAGAACATGGATGCCGCCTATGCGTTCATCGATTTCATGCTCGAGCCGGAGGTATCATTCCGCGAACTCGACTACATCGGCTACAACACCGGAGTCACGGGCGTCGAGAAGATGGCGAGGGAGCGTGAGTTCGAGCGTCCTGATCTGGTCTTCCCCTCGGCGGAGGTCGTGCAGCGACTCACTCCCGCCGTCGTCAACGAGGCATCCGAACGCCTCGTCGCGATTATGAACCGGATGATGGCAAAGGCAGGTTCGTGATGAGACGCAAGAAATTCGATCGAGCCTCGATGCTCGGATTTCCCACCTGGGCCTTCGTGGTGTTCTTCTTCGTCATGCCGCTGCTGCTCGTGCTCTGGTACAGCTTCGGCTACAAGCCTGACTTGTTCACCGCACATGCGAACGACATCCTGTCGTTCGATCGCTATGCCGAAGCACTCGACGCCACGTTCATCGGCACGTTCTGGAACACGCTCAAGATCGGTTTCATCGGAACCGCGCTCTGTCTGATCATCGCGATTCCGTTCGCCTATTGGCTGGCCGTCAAGCTGAACCCGAAGTGGCGCCCACTCGCGCTCGCGCTCGTGCTCGTGCCGTTCTGGACCAACTTTCTCGTGCGCACCCTGGGCTGGCAGATCATTCTGTCGCCGCGCGGGTTCCTGTCGGACTTCCTGCAGAACGTCGGTCTCATCGACGGTCGCCTCGACATCCTCTATACGCAGACGGCCGTGCAACTCGGTGTCGTCTACAACTACCTGCCGCTGATGATTCTGCCGCTCTACGTGGCGATCGACCGGGCGGGCCGGCCGCTGCGCGAAGCAAGTGCCGACCTCGGCGCCAACCGAATTCGCACGCTCTTTCAGGTGACGCTGCCGCTGGCTGCCCCCGGTATCGCCGCCGGCAGCCTTCTCGTCTTCATCCCGCTGATGGGTGACTACATCACCGCCTCGGTGCTCGGTGGGGCGCAGGGCAACATGATCGGTCAGCTCGTGGCGAGCCAGTTCAACACCGCGCAAAACTGGGCACTCGGCTCGGCCATGGCCGTGCTGTTGATGCTCTTCATCGGTGCGGCGGTGGGCGTCTGCGCCCTCGTGGCATTTGTCATCGGTCACTTCGTGCGGCGCTCACGCCGCGTCGTGTTCTCAGGAGGTGCGGCATGAGTCAGGCAGTAACCCAGCACCGCAAACGCCGCGACCCGGTGCACATCGCACTCGCAGTGTGGGGCGTGCTCGTCTTCATCTTCCTGTTCCTGCCGATCATCGTGATGATCGCCTACTCCTTCAACACGGGCCGCCTGCTCGCGTCGTGGGAAGGCTTCGGCTTCGACTCCTACCTGTCGGCGATCGACAACCCGATCATTCGCGGCTCGGTGATGACCTCCATCGGCGCGGCGGTCGGCGCGGCGATCGTGTCGACGTTTCTCGGCACCCTCGGCGGCATCGCTCTGGCCCGCTCGCGCGTCGGGTCGCTCAGCGTGCTGCTGGCGACCGGACTGCTCGGCATCACCCTGTTCACGCCTGAAATCGTTGACGCCGTGTCGATGCTTCCCTGGTTCGTGAGCCTCGGCACCGACGCCGGCATCGCTCCACTCAACAACGGTATGGTGCGTCTCGTGATCGCCCACGCCGTCTTGTCGGTGGCGGTTGTCACGTTCATCGTGCGGGCACGCATGCAGGGCCTGGATGCCTCGCTCGAGGAGGCGGCAGCCGACCTGTATGCGACGCCGTACCGCCGGTTCACTCAGATCACGCTGCCCGTCGCCGCCCCGGCGATCTGGGCCGGTGCATTGATGTCATTCACGCTGAGCCTCGACAACACGATCATTTCCAGCTTCATCCAGGTGCCCGGCTCCACCCCGTGGCCGGTCTACATCTTCAGCGCGCTGCGGGTCGGGCTCCGGCCCGAGATCGCCGCCGTCTCGACGGTGATGTTCCTGCTGACCCTCTTCGCGCTCTTCGTGGTTGCCATGGTGCTGCGCCGCAGTGACCAGTCGCCCGAAGAGATCGCCAAGACGCTGGCCGCCGCCTAGTTTTTGCTCATCGCTGCAACCGCAGCGTTGCTTCGTCGCCCTTCGAGAAACGGATGCCCATGCTTGACACCACCGCGAACTTCGACAACACCCTGAAAATTGCCGCGACCGAACTCGGCATCGAACTCGAAGCCGTGTCGGCTGAGCAGCGTTTGGCCGGCCAGCCGCACACCGGCTCCGCCACGCTCGGCGAGTTCAATGGCAGCGAGATCGGCGTCTGGGAGATGACCCCCGGTGCCATGAGCGACGTCGAAGCCGACGAGATCTTCATCGTGCTCTTCGGCGCCGGAACCGTCGAATTCGAAGAGACCGGCGAAACCGTGCTGCTCGGGGCCGGCGACGTGATGCGCCTGCGCGAGGGCCAGCGCACGGTCTGGACCGTCACGCAGACGCTGCGCAAGGTCTACTTCGCCTGAGCGCTGCTCGACCGCCGGCTCTGTGTTAGACGACGTCGGCCTCGACCGGGCCCGGCACGTTGCCGACCCCCCAGCCGTAGGCCAGCTTATGCGCCTCGAGAACGAAGAACGATTCGGTCGAGACCACACCGTCGATCTCATGCATCCGGTCGTTGACCACGTTCGTGAAGTGCTCGATGTCGCGGCAGATCACCTCGGCCATCACGTCGAACTGGCCGGTCGTCAAGATCACGTAGCTCGTCTCCGGCAGGAGAGCGAGCGCGCTGCACACCGCACGTGCCTTGCCCGGCGCCGTGCGGATACCGATCATCGCCAGTCGGTCGAAGCCGATCGCCAACGGGTTGGCAATGCCGACGACCTGCAGGATGCCGAGTTCCTCGAGCCTCCTCGTGCGGTAGCGCACCGAGGAGGCCGGGATGCCGAGGTCCTCGGCGATCTGCGTGAATGCCCGTCGACCATCAGACTGCAACGCAGTGATGATCTGGCGGTCGATGTCATCCATGGTCGGTGCGGGGCTCATGCTTCCCACGTTAGCGCCGTGGATGGGCTTATGAATCAAAGCCCAGTCCCAGGGCGTCCATCAGACGCAGCCACAGGTTTCGACGCCCGGTCTCGTCTTGCTTGGCCATCGCCCACCGAGTGAGCTGAACGCCGATGTAGCGAACGGGCTCGGGTGGGAACGGCACCGGACGACGCCGGATCATGCTCAGACGGGTGCGCTCGGTACTCCGACCGGCCAGCAAGTCGAGCATCACCCGGCCACCGAAGCGGGTCGCGGTCACCCCGAGCCCGGTGAAACCGAGGGCATAGGCGATGCGACCTCCGGCCGCGGTGCCGGTGGTCAGGCAGAACCGGGTCGACGAGTCGACGATGCCTCCCCATTTGTGCGTGAAGGTGACGCCGGCCAGCTGCGGGTAGGTCTCGTAGAACTGGGCGGCGAGCTTGTCGAAGGTTTCGGGGCGCTGGGTGAGGTCTTCGCCCCGCGCCGAGGCGTAGTGGTAGATCGCGTCGTACCCGCCCCAGAGAATGCGGCCATCCTCGGTTTTGCGGTAGTAGTGAAACTGGTTTCCGGCGTCGGTGAGACCGTAGTCCGCGGTCCAGCCGATGCTCGCGAACTGCTCGTCGGTCAGCGGTTCGGTGACGATGGCGTAGTCGTAGACCGGGATCGTGACCAGGGAGAGACGACGCAGCAGCGGCTGGAAGGCATTGGTCGCGAGGGCGACGCGAGGCGCGCGCACGGCCCCCGACGCGGTACCTGCGACGACCTGCACCTTGTCGGTGGTGTCAAGACGGGTGACCGCGGAGTCTTCGTAGATCTGCACTCCCAGCTCAAGGCACACCCGGCGAAGGCCGACAACGAGCTTGTACGGGTCGACGAGACCGTAGTTCACGGAGTGCATGCCTGCCACATAGGCGGTGGAGGTGGTCCACTTGCCGATCTCGGACTGCGGGATGAATGTGGCCGGGTCACCGTGCACGGTGGCGGCTTCGGCAGCGTGCTTCAGCCCCTCTGCCTCCCACGCCGTGCGGGCAAAGGCGACCTTTCCGGTGAGCCGAAAGTCGGCGTCGATGTTGTACTTGGCGATCGTCTCTTCGATCTCGCGCAGGTTGTCGAGGCCCAGGCGCACCAGGGTGTCGATCTCCTTCGGCCAGCGCTCGAGACCGTTCGACAAGCCGTGGGTCAGGCTCGGCGAACAGAAACCGCCGTTGCGGCCGCTCGCCGCGTGGCCAAGGCTTTCGGCTTCGAGAATCACAACGCGCGCTTCGGGGTTCTCTTCTTTGGCCAGGATGGCCGTCCAGAGTCCGGTGTAGCCGCCTCCTACGATGAGGAGGTCGGCCTCGATCTCGCCGCTGAGCCGTGGCTGGCGCGTCGGCGCCGGGGCGCTGTCCATCCAGATTGGGAGCGGTCGAGCCTGTTCGAGGCCCAGTGATGTGGCGGCCATAATTCACTTTCTTGTTGCGTGAGAAGACAGCGCGGGCTCCGCGTGCACCGGCACGTGGAGCCCGCGCGTGGTGCTAGTTGTTCAGGTGGATAACGCCGGTGCGCAGATCGCTCATGTCGATCAGAGTGTGCTTGCCGCCGATGCGACCCCATCCGGTGTTCTTGCCGCCGGCGCCGCCGAACGGCATGTTGACGTCCCAGAAGCCGTTGCTGTCGTTCACGACGACCTGGCCGGTCTCGATCTCCTCGATGAAGCGGTAGGCCTTAGAGATGTCGTTCGTGAAGACGGCCGACTGCAGACCGAGCGCGTCGGCGTTGGCGATGCGCAGCAGGTCGTCGTCTGACTTCCCGGTAATCACCGGGACGACCGGGCCGAACGACTCTTCGACGCTGAGCAGGCTGTCTTCGGAGACACCGTCGACGATCGTGAACTCGTAGTAGAGGTTCGTCTGGAAGCCGGCACGACGGCCGCCACCGGCGAGGATGTCGAAGCCACGAGTGCGGGCGTCCGCCATGTGACGGTCCATCTTCGCCGCGACGCCCTCGTTGTTGAGCGGGCCGAGGTTGACGGCCGGGTCGAACGGGTTGCCGAGGGTGACGCCCGGGACCGTCTTCAGCAGTTCCTCGATGAAGGCGTCGTGCACGTTCTCGTGCACGAGCACACGCTCGGTCGCGCAGCAAACCTGACCGGCACAGAAGTACGCACCGTCGGCGGCGGCCTGCGCGGCACGCTTGAGGTCGGCGTCTTCGAGAACGATGACGGGTCCGTTGCCGGACAGCTCCATGATCGAGCGCTTGAGGCCCGAGATCGCGTTGATGCGCTCACCGGTTGCCGATGAACCGATGAAGCCGATGGCGTCGATGCCCGGGTGCGACACGAGCTTCGAACCGAAGTCGCCCTCGCCAGGGAGCACGTTGACGAGCCCCTTCGGGACGCCGGCCGCGTCGAACGCCTCGAGGGCGGCGAGCACCGTCAACGAGGTGTGGGTCGGGGGCTTCAGAACGTGAGCGTTTCCGGTGGCAAGGCCGGGCGCCACGAACTCGGCCATCATGAGCAGCGGAAAGTTCCAGGGGGTGATGATCGCCCAGGTACCAACCGGCTTGTAGAAGCTGAACATGCGCTTGTGGGTGTCGTTCGAGGGGAACGTCTCACCGTGCAGACGCACGGCGTCTTCGGCGTGCAGGTGGAACAGCTGCGCGGCTTCCTTGATATCGGCGATCGACTCGGCGAGGGGCTTGCCCTGCTCCAGAGTCTGCAGGCGAGCGAGTTCGTCGACGCGCTTCAGCAGCTCGTCTCCGATGCGGTGGCACACCGCGGCGCGCTGCCAGACCCCGACCTGACGCCATTCGCGTTGTGCGGCGCGGGCCGCCGTGACGGCGCGATCCAGATCGGCAGAGCTGGGCACGGGGAGCGTCGCGATGCGTTCTCCGGTGACGGGGCTGATCACATCCACTGACGTGCCAGACGTGCCATCGGTGAACTGGCCGTCGATGTAGAGCTGCTGCCTCGGTGGAATGGGCGTTGAATTCACGAGCTACCTCTCTGTCAAAGCGAAGCTCCGTTGCCTCGCGATCGGCCGACACGCTGTTGTGCCGTCTGCCGGATTCTCACACTAATGACTCCACACCCAATGTCAACAAGAATACGCAATCAAATGATGAAAGATTTGCGCAATGCGCAAAAGAAGTCGAAAAACTTGTTGATATGTCGGCGTGGCGTGGCCATACTTACTCACACACAAGCAGGCACGTCCACTGAGGGACTTTGCGTCCCCAATCACAGGAGGCACCATGCGGTACAAAGCAGTTCCGCTCCTTGCAACTCTGGCTGTTGCGACTCTCGCCCTCACCTCATGCGCGAGCGGCGCATCGAGTGAGCAGACCCTCGATCCGAAAGCTGACATCACCAAGCAGAAGCTTGTCGTCAGCATCTGGGCCGACTACTACCCCGAAGACCTGGCCGAGACCTTCGAGAAGGCGACCGGCGTTCCCGTCACGATCGTGAACCACGCGACGAATGAAGACGTGATGGGCAAGCTGACGACCGGAGCGGATTCCGGCATCGACGTGGCCTTCGTGTCCGGTCAGTATGCGCAGGCCCTCAACGAGGCGGGACTGCTCGAGCCGATCGACAAGACCCTGGTCCCGAACGAGAAGAACCTCTACCCCGAGGCGACGGAGCTCGCCTACGACAAGGGCAACAAGTATTCAGAGCCGTATGCCTGGGGAACCACTGGCCTCTGCTACCGCTCTGACCTCGTGCCGGCCGAACCGACATCCTGGAACGACCTTCTGAAACCGGCACCCGAGCTCGTCGGCAAGACCACCATGCTCTCGACGGAGCGGTGGATGGCCCTGCCCGCACTCAAGGCAAACGGCAAGTCGGTCAACTCCACCGAACCCGCCGATCTCGCCGAGGCGAAGACGCAGCTGATGGAGACAAAGGACACCCTCCTCGCCTTCGACGACACGACCTTCTACACGAAGCTCGTCTCCGGCGAAGCAGCTATGACAGAGGCGTGGGACGGCTGGTGCAACTACGGCATCACCGACGACCCCAACATCAAGTTCGTCGTTCCCTCTGAAGGCAGCGACCTCTGGACAGACACGATGACGGTGCTGAAGACGTCGAAGAACAAGGAAGCGGCAATGGCTTTCGTCAACTACATCATGGAGCCGGAGGTGCAGGCCTGGGTGGCCGAGAACATCCTCTACAAGGTTCCGAACGAAGCGGCGATGAAGTTGGTTGACCCCGCTGTGATCGCGGCCTACCCGAACCTGGCGATGACCCCGGCCGAACTCACGAAGCAGGAAGTCATCGTGGACCTCGGCGAGTTCAGCCCGCAGTACACGAAGCTCGCCACCGAAGTCATGGCCGCCGGCTAGAGAATTCAGGCATTCGAATCGTGACTTCGACCACTCCAACCTCCCCCGGCGTCGTTCCTCGCAGAACGCGCCGGGGGTGGGCGGCGCTGCCGTTCCTGGCCCCGGGAACGCTCATGCTCGTCCTCTTCGTTCTCGTTCCCCTCCTCCTGATCCTGGGCTATTCGTTCTTCAAGCGGGGTCGCTTCGGCGGCGTCCTGTTCACCTTCAGCTTCGACAACTTCGTTCGCCTCGCCGATCCGCTCTACCTGAACGTGATCGCGACATCCGTCGGCATCGCCACGGTCGTGACCGTTCTCGCCCTTCTGATCGGCTATCCGACCGCACTCGCGATCGTGCGGCTTCCGGACAAATGGCGCACCATCGCGCTGGTCGCAGTGCTCCTGCCGTTCTGGACAAACTTCTTGATCCGCACCTACGCCTGGATCCTGTTGCTCAACAACGCAGGCTGGATCAATCAAGGCCTGGAGGCGATCGGACTCATCGATGAGCCGATCAAGATGCTCTACACACAGCCGGCGGTTGTCGTCGGGCTGCTCTACATGTATCTCCCCTTGATGATCCTTCCGCTCTACGCGTCACTCGCCTCCCAGGATGCGCAGCTGACCGAGGCCGCCACCAATCTCGGGTCCGGCCCGTGGAGGGTGTTTCGTACCGTGACGCTGCCACTGTCGATTCCGGGTGCATTGACCGGATGCGTGTTCGTGTTCGTGCCGGCGATGAGCAACTTCGTGATTCCCGAATTGCTCGGCGGCGGCAAGACCGTCTTGGTGGGCAACCTGGTTCGCGACCAGTTCTTGAAGGCCAGGGACTGGCCGTTCGGAGCGGCGCTCGCACTGGTGCTGACGATCCTACTCATCGCCTTGCTCGTTGCCCAGCAGAGCGCCTCGCGGCGATTGACCGAAGGATCCCGCACAAAGAAGGTGGCTACCCGTGCGTAACTCCCGACTGATGAAGGTGCCGTTGTGGCTGACCTACGCCTTCCTCTACCTGCCGATCCTCGTGGTCGTCATCATGTCGTTCAACTCGTCGAAGAATCTCTTCGTCTGGCGGGGATTCTCGCTCGAATGGTATCCGGCGGTCTTCGCCGACGAGGCGGTGATGGTGGGGCTTCGCAATACCCTCATCGTTGCGACGTCGGTGACCCTGCTCGCGACGGTGCTGGGCACGCTGCTGGCGGTAGGCATCCACCGCTACACCCGTGGCGGGCTGGTTCGGGCCTTCGCCATCGCGCCGGCACTCCTCCCGGATCTACTTCTCGCGATCGGGCTGCTCAGCCTCTTCTCGCTGCTGTCGATCACCCTGGGGTTGCACACCGTCATCATCGCCCACACGACGTTCGCGATGGCGTTTGTCACGGCCATCGTGTTGGCCCGGTTGGCCAACCTCGACCCGAGCTTGGAGGAAGCCTCGCGTGACCTCGGTGCCAGCGCCGTGCGCACGTTTCTGCGTGTCACGCTCCCGCAGCTCGCACCGGCGATGGTTGCCGGCGCACTCCTGTCTTTCACCCTGTCGCTCGATGAATTCGTGATCGCATTCTTCACGACGGCGCCGACCACGCCGACTCTGCCGATCGCGATCTACTCGATGGTGCGATTCGGGGTCACCCCCGAGATCAACGCTCTCGCCACCATGCTCCTTTTCGTCAGCGTGTTCGCCGTGATCGGCGCGCAACGCTTCGCCAAAGTAACGGACGCCCTATGACCACCGCACACGTGACAACCGATTCCGCCGCTCCCCTGCTCGATATCCGCGGAGTGCGTCATTCCTATGGGGATGTCGTCGCGCTGAACAACGTGAATCTCGCGATCGCCGACAATGAGTTCTTCGCTCTGCTTGGGCCATCCGGGTGCGGAAAGACCACCCTGTTGCGCTCGATCGCCGGGTTCGAGACGCCGAGTGAGGGAAGTATCCTGCTCGATGGCACAGACCTGATCGCTCAGCCGGCGCACAAACGACCGGTGAACATGATGTTCCAGTCGTATGCGCTCTTTCCGCACATGAGCGTGGAGAAGAACGTGGCGTACGGGCTCGAGGCCGAGGGGGTCGATCGTGTGGAGATCCGGCGACGCGTCGGCGAGACGCTGGACGTCGTGGGACTGCAGGAATTCGCGAAGCGACGTCCTGCCAAGCTCTCGGGCGGCCAGCGGCAGCGCGTGGCGTTGGCTCGCGCCATCATCAAACGCCCCCGGCTGCTGTTGCTCGACGAACCGCTCTCCGCGCTCGACCGCAAGGTGCGTGCTGAGATGCAGCAGGAACTCAAGCGGATGCAGCACGAAGTGGGGATGACCTTCGTCGTCGTGACCCATGACCAAGAGGAGGCCATGTCGATGGCAGACCGGGTCGCGATCTTGAATCGCGGCGCCGTCGAGCAACTCGACACCCCGGTCGGACTCTACTCACGACCGTCAAGCCGATTCGTCGCCAGCTTCATCGGTACGGCGAACCTCTTCGATGGGGTGGCGCTCGAGAATGCCGTTGAGATTGCGGGCCTGGGAGTCTTTCCGGTCGCGCATTCGCTTCCGACACGCAGCAACGCCACGCTCGTGGTGCGCCCCGAAGATGTGCGTCTAGCGCCTCTCGGCGAAGCGGGCAGGCCGACGGGGCCGGCGCTCGTCGGAACCGTGGTCGACACCTTCTTTCTCGGCGGATCCTCGACCGTCTCGGTCGAGGTGCCAGGGGTCGCCCGGCCGATCAGCTGCACGGTGCATGCCGCGACCGTCGCGAGCCGCGGCGACCGGGTCAGCGTGAGCTTCGATCTGCCGCGCGCCGTCGCGGTGGCGAACCCATCGTCGGAACAGGTGCCGGATCCGTCGACCACGTCGGCCGCGTCGCCGGCGCTCGTCTAGCGTCGTACGGGGTCTCGACAGGCTCGACCACCGGACCGGTGATCGAGCCTGTCGAGATCACGCGAGCCAATCTCTGAACGCTGGTTACGTCTGAGGAACGGCCGGCGGGGTCTCGACAAGCTCGACCACCGGATCGGCTCGACCGCCGAATCAGCGCGCCGAGCCCCTGGCGAGCAAGGCCGTGTGCAGGGCGCTCACGGTTTCGCCGTCATCGAGGTCCACGTCGAGCAGGTCTTCGATCAGCGCGATGCGCTGGTAGAAGACCGAGCGGGAGAGGTGGCTGGCCGTCGCGGCCTTCGTGCGGTTGCCCGGATGCGCCGCGAAAGCGGTCAGCACGGCCAGCAGGCCACTGCCGAACTCAAGATCGTGATCGATCAGCGGGCGCAGCATCTGTTCACTGTGCGCTTGCAATCGCGGATCACTGCCGAGCGCGGTGACGAGCCGGAGCAGCGGTCGATTCTCGACCCGGTGCACCGCGACTCCACGGCGGGGCAGGGCGGAATTGCGCCGCAGCAGCTCCGCGGCCTCTTCGAGTGAGGCGAGCAGACTTGCCGCGTCGTGCGCCTCACCACCGACCGCGATGGCGATGTCGGTGACCGACGGACGCAGCGCCTGGGCGACATCCTTGGCGAAGGCCGACGCGGCGGCATCCGGAAACCGTGCCTCGGCCGGAAGTGACAGCGCCACCATCAGCTGGGCCGACCTGCCGTTCGGGTTCGAACTGGGGTAGGCGGCGGCGATGGCGTCGGCGCCACTGGCCTCGGCCGCGGCGAGCGCTGCGGCCACGGCGGCGCCGTCGGGGGTGACGGCCAGAACCAAGCCGAGCAGCATCCGATCGCGCACGCGCAGTCCGGCCGCCTCCAGCCGGAGGGTCACCCCGAGCTCGGAGACGTAACGTCCGCCGAGCAAGCCGACGAGCAGCTGTTCGTGGCCGCGCCTGGTCCATTCATCGGCATCACGGTCGGCCAACCGGCCGAGCGCCAGGGCCACGGCGGCCTGCTCCATAACCTGCAGCCGACCGGCCGGATGCGGCTCGCCCGGTAGGGCGACCAGGTAGCCCCAGCGCACCCCGCGCGCCTCGACGGGAACAATGTCCCAGCCGGCCGAGGTGCGGGCGCCCGACGAACCGACCTGGCCCGATCGCTCAACCGCGGTCAGCTCACCGCTCGCGCTGCGGCCCGCCGCGCGCGCCGCAACCTCACGCCGCGCGGCCCGGGAACGCTGCTCCCACTGGGCGAGCAGCTCATCGCCGGCCGCCAGGGTCTCCACGGCGACAACCTGGTGATTGATGTTTTCGAGCACGACCGGGGCATTCAGCACCCGGCCGAGCTGGGAGACGATGTAGTCGGCGGGACTGCCGCGCAGGCTCAGCCCGATGAACAGGTCGTGCAGGGCATCGCGCGCCCGCAGCGCCTCGGTCTGGTCGGTGATGATGCGGCTGTGCACTGCCTCGGTGACAGCGACGAACTTGATCACCTTGTGCAGGACGATCAGTGGGAAGCCGAGCCGAGTGCAGGCATCCTGCACCGCGCGCGGAGCCCGCTCGAGCCCGTGGGTCAGCTCCAGAACCAGACCGGCGGCGCCGACCTGAACGAGGTCCTCGACGTATTGGGTGAGCAGGGCGTCGTCAGCCGACCAGCCGGCACCCGTCGAGAGCAGCAACTCCCCACCGTCGAGCAGTGTGGCGACTCCCAGACTGTCGCTGACGTGCACCCAGCGCACCCGCACACCGAGCGATTCCTCGCCGGCCAGAACCTCGGGAAGGGCCGCGGAAAGCACGGGCAGACGAAGAATGTCGCGCACGGTCGGCAGACCGACCCTCTGGGCGCTCGAGGCGTCCGGACGATCTGTTTGATCGCGGCCGAATACGGGACGGTCTGGCATCGATTCCACCTCAGTCAGTCTGCAAGCATTGCAGAATAAGGATACGCGCCCAATCGGGCAGAGTGTCCGGCAGCCGGCTCCGCCTTGCGCAATTCATGCGGCGGGCAGACGCAATCCAGATCAGAGGAGACCCCATGGCACTTGTGCGCCATTTCATCAACGGCCAGGAGGTCGGCGAGCCGACCCGCACCGGCGTCATTTACAACCCGGCAACCGGCGAGGCCCAGCATGATCTGGTGCTCGGTTCGGTCGCCGATGTCGAGTCCGCCATCGCCGCTGCCAAGGCAGCCTTGCCGGCGTGGCGCCGCACCAGCCTGGTCAAGCGCTCCGACGTCTTCTTCCGTCTGCGTCACCTGCTCAAGGAGCGCACCCCTGAGCTCGCCGCCATCGTCACGAGCGAGCACGGCAAGGTTCTCTCCGACGCCGCGGGCGAGATCTCGCGCGGCCTCGAGAACGTGGAATTCGCATCCGGCCTCACCCACCTGCTGAAGGGCGAGCACTCCGAGCAGGTCTCCACCGGTGTCGACGTGCACTCGGTCAAGCAGCCCGTCGGCGTCGTCGCCTGCATCACCCCGTTCAACTTCCCGGTCATGGTTCCGCTGTGGATGATCGCCTCAGCCATCGCCTGTGGCAACACCGTTGTGCTGAAGCCCAGCGAGAAGGACCCGTCCGCCGCGCTCTTCCTCGCCAAGCTGTTCCAGGAGGCCGGCCTGCCCGACGGCGTGCTCAACGTCGTTCACGGTGACAAGCTCGCCGTCGACACCATCCTCGACTCCCCCGATGTCGCGGCCATCAGCTTCGTCGGCTCCACCCCGATCGCCAAGTCGATCTACAAGCGTGCAGCCGAGAACGGCAAGCGCGTTCAGGCTCTCGGTGGCGCCAAGAACCACATGGTCGTCATGCCGGATGCCGACATCCCGGGCGCCGCGGACGCCGCGATCTCCGCCGCGTACGGCTCGGCCGGCGAGCGCTGCATGGCCGTCAGCGTTCTCGTCGCCGTCGGCGACGTGGCCGACGAGCTCGTCGAAGCCGTGCGCTCGCGCATGGGCGGCCTCGTCATCGGCGACGGCACCGACTCCGCCAGCGAGATGGGCCCGCTGATCACCCGCGAGCACCGCGACAAGGTTGCCTCCTACGTGACCAACGCTCCTGCCGAGGGCGCAACCGTCGTCGTCGACGGCACCAAGCAGCAGTTCGACAACGACGGCTTCTTCGTCGGCGTCAGCCTGATCGACAACGTCACCACCGACATGAAGGTCTACCAGGACGAGATCTTCGGACCGGTTCTGGCCGTGGTCCGCGTCGAGAACTACGACGAGGCCGTCGCGCTGATCAACTCGAACCAGTTCGGCAACGGCGTGGCCATCTTCACCCGTGACGGTGCCACCGCTCGCCAGTTCGAGTTCGACATCGAGGTCGGCATGGTCGGCATCAACGTGCCGATCCCCGTACCGGCCGGCGTGTACTCCTTCGGTGGCTGGAAGGACTCGCTGTTCGGCGACGCCCACATCTACGGCCCCGACAGCGTGAAGTTCTACACCCGCAACAAGGTCATCACCACCCGCTGGCCGAAGCCGTCCGAGTCGCAGATCAACCTCGGCTTCCCGAGCAACCACTAAGGAGCGCCTGATGACCATCGACGTCACCACCACCCAGGCCGACGATCTCGCCACCGAGGCCGAAGTTCGCGCCAACGACCGCGGCCACGTGTTCCATTCCTGGAGCGCACAGGCCCAGATCAACCCGCTGCCCGTCGCCTCGGGCCAGGGTTCCACCTTCTGGGACTACGAAGGCAACTCCTACCTCGACTTCAGCTCGCAGCTGGTCAACCTGAACCTCGGCCACCAGCACCCCGACCTCGTCGCGGCCATCCAGAACCAGGCCGGCCGCCTGGCCACCATCCAGCCGGCCATGGCCAACGATGTGCGCGGCGAACTCGCCCGCCGCATCACCGAGGTCGCCCCCGGCGACCTCAACAAGGTGTTCTTCACCAACGGTGGAACGGATGCCAACGAGTACGCCGTGCGCATGGCTCGCCGGGTCACCGGCAAGCGCAAGGTGCTCTCGATGTACCGCAGCTACCACGGGTCGACGGCGACCGCCATCTCGCTGACCGGCGACCCGCGTCGCTGGGCCAACGAGCCGAGCGACGGTTCGGTCGCTCACTTCTTCGGCCCCTACCTCTACCGCTCCGCGTTCCACGCGAGCACCGAGGCTGAAGAGTCCGCCCGTGCGCTCGAACACCTCGAGCAGGTCATCGTGCTCGAGGGCGCCCAGACGATCGCCGCAATCATCATCGAGACGATCGTCGGCACCAACGGCGTTCTGGTGCCGCCGGCCGGCTACCTGCCCGGCGTGCGCGCGCTCTGCGACAAGTACGGCATCGTCTACATCGCCGACGAGGTCATGGTCGGTTTCGGCCGCATCGGCGAGTGGTTCGCGGTCAACGCGTTCGACGTCACTCCCGATCTGATCACCTTCGCCAAGGGCGTCAACTCGGGTTACGTTCCGCTCGGCGGCGTCGTCATCTCTGACACCATCTCGTCGTTCTTCGATGACGTGCCGTTCCCGGGCGGGCTCACCTACAGCGGACACCCGCTGGCCTGTGCGCCGGGCGTCGCGACCTTCGACGTCTTCGAACGTGACGGCATCCTGGAGCGCGTGAAGGACCTCGGCAGCCGCATCGTCGAGCCCACCGTGCGCGGCTGGCTCGACAAGCACCCGTCGCTCGGCGACGTGCGCGGTACCGGACTGTTCTGGGCTCTCGAGCTCGTGAGCAACCCGGAGACCCGCGAGCCGCTCGTGCCGTTCAACGCGTCGGGTGCCGCTGCGGCTCCGATGAACGCTGTTGCCGCCGCCTGCAAGGCAGCCGGTCTCTGGCCGTTCGTGCACTTCAACCGCCTGCACATCGCGCCGCCGCTCGTGATCACCGAGGAGGAGCTGGTGCGCGGTCTCGCCATCATCGACGAGGCGCTCACCGTGGCCGACGGCTACGTCGTCTAACGCAGACACCTGCCACACCAAAACGCCGGCGGTGGGAGCTACACGCTCCCACCGCCGGCGTTTTCGTTTTCCCTCACCCCCGCCGCTCCCGGCCAGCCCGTCGACCGAGGGTGGCCCATTTTCCGTAATGAACTTCAGGCTCATATGACCCTGAAGTTCATTACGGAAAATCGCACCACCCCGGGCGAGCCTGAGCAAAACGACAAACTCCCAGCATTTGCAACACATCAAGCGCTTGACTTTCCCGCGCATTGCTCCGCACAATGGATAAGCCGCTCGACGTTGAAGCGGTGATTCAACGCCCTCTACGAGGGCTACGTGAAAGGGCGCACAGTGTCGAGTTCCCCCGTTTTGGCCGTTGCCGGCGATCTGCTTGAAGACGTCATCGTGTGGGGCAACGGTGTGCAGAAGCACGCCACCGACAATCCCGCCCGCATCTTCCGCACCCGTGGCGGCAGCGCCGCCAACGTGGCGGCCATCGCCGCCGCCCTGATGCCGGTGCGTTTCATCGGCAAGGTCGGCAACGACGCGTCGGGCGACAGCCTCGGCGCAGGCCTGACCGAGTTGGGCGTCGATGTGCGCCTGCAGCGAGGCGGCTCCACCGGCACCGTCGTGATCCTCGTCGATCCGAGCGGCGAGCGCACCATGTACCCCGACCGCGCCGCGGCGGCCGAGATGGATGCGATCGATCCGGCCTGGCTCGACGGCGTCAACTGGCTGCACCTGCCGATGTACGGCTTCGAAACCGCGCAGACCCGTCGCGCGTTGCTCGCGCTGACGGCGACAGCTCATGCGCGCGGGATCAGCGTCAGCATCGACGTGTCCTCCGTGTCGCTGCTCGAACACCTCGGAGCCGAGGAGGCTCCCCGGTTGATCGCCGAGATCAACCCCGCCGTGATCTTCGCCAACGCCGACGAGGCCGCCCACCTTGAGATGGACTCCTGGCCACATGTGGCCGGGCGCACGCTCATCCTCAAGCGCGGTGCCTCCGCCGTGCTCGTGCAGAGCGACGTCGAGAACTTCGAGGTGGCGGTGACTCCGGTGACCGATGTGAAAGACAGCACGGGTGCCGGCGACAGCTTCGCGGCCGGTTATCTCTCGCAGGCGATCCTCGGCGCCTCCACCCGCACCTGTGTCGAGACCGGGGCCACCGTCGCCGCCCAGGTTCTGCAGAACCCGGGCGCCACTCTGCTCGCACACGCGGTCAAAGCCGACTGACGGCATCCGCCGTGCGGATACTCTGATCTGATGGCCATCTCCACAGCGCAGGATGTCGCTCGCCGCGCGGGCTGCTCGACCACCGCGGTCTCGCTCGTCGTGAACGGGCGGGACGCCGGCCGGATCAGCCCCGAGCTGCGCGCGCGCATTCTCGACGCCGTCGAAGCGCTGAACTATGCGCCGAACGCTCAGGCCCAGGGGCTCGCCTCGTCGCACCCGAATCAGGTCTCATTGCTCTGCCCCGACATCCGCAATCCGTTCTTCGGTGAGCTCTTTCATGGCCTGACCGATGCGCTCGCGCCCGATTTCGTCGTCAACATCGTCGTCGGCACCGAGGATTTCGACTACGGGCCCGCTGCCGTGCGTCAAGTGCAAGCCAACAAGATCAGCGGACTGATTCTGGCCAGCCCGTCGGCGCGCGTACTCGACTCGTTGCATCCCTCCGTTCCGATGGTGCTGATCGATTCACTCGCCCGGTTCGATGGAATCCCCACGGTGAATCCCGATGTGAGTGGCGCAGCGACGGAGCTCGCCGAGCACCTGTTGAAACTCGGTCACCGCCGGGTGGCCTACCTCGACGTGGATCGGGCCAAATCAACATTCCAGCAGCGGCGCACGGTGGTCAACACCGCGCTGACCGCCGGCGGAGCAACAATGACCGTTGACCGGGTGAGGGTGGCCGATATCGCCACCGCAACCGACTACGCCGAGGCGCATGCCGCCGGCTGGCTGGCCGACGGCATCACTGCGGTCGTCTGCGCCGACGACCTCGTGGCCTACGGGGTGCTGCTCGGTGCCGCCGCCGCCGGGGTGAGCGTTCCCGGGCAGCTGAGCGTGAGCGGATTCAACGACCTTCAGTTTTCGGCACTCACCAATCCGCCCCTGACCACCGTGGATTTCAATGCGCGTGCGCTGGGTGAGGCGGCCGGCCGCACACTGCGCGAGCGTGTGTCGACCGGGAAGGCGGACAGCGTGATCTGGCGTTCACGTCTTGTCGTGCGCGCATCCACCGGCCCGGCCGCCCCGCACGCCGCGGTCACTGCTGCCGGCCCTGACACCCTGCGCGCGACCCACCATGGCTAGGCCGGGTGATGCCGCGATGCGTCAGGTTCACATCACCGTTCGGCAGCTCGAGGTCTTCATCGTGATGGCCAGGGAACTGCACTTCGCCCACGCCGCCAAGGCCTTGCACCTGTCTCAACCGACCGTGAGCCTGGAGATTCGCAAGCTGGAGGAGGCGCTCGGCGTCGAGCTCTTCGAACGATCCACCCGCACCACCCTGCTGAGCGAGGCCGGATCGGCGCTCCTCGCTGAGGCCGACCGGATTCACGCGCAGCTGGTCTCGTTCGAAGACTCGGCCCGGTTGTTCGCCCGGATGTCCGACCGCACGGTCAAGGTGGTGGCCTCGCCCAGCGTGATCGACCGTTTGCTTCCGGCCGTGATCGGCAAGGCCGAGAAGGCGTTGCCGGATCTCGTGATCGATGAGATCTCCGCCGACACCGGAACCGTCACCGCCGTGTTGTCGGCTGAGGACGCCGATATCGGACTCGGTCGTTTTCTCGACCCGCTCCCCGGGTTTCAGGTCGAAACCCTCGCGCAGGAGGAGGTGTTCGTCGTGCTCAGCCGCGGCAACCCCCACGCCGCCGATCAGACCCTCACCCTGTCCGACCTGGCCGGGCTACCGCTCCTGCTCTGGCCGCGGGAACGGAGCCCCCGTTATTACGATGCGATCCTTGCCCTCTGCGGCGAGCGCGGGCTCGACCCGGCAGTGATCGAGGCTCCGGCTCGAATCGTGGGATCCCGCTCCTATCTGATCGGTGAGAACCGGGCGTTCACGTTGGTGCCCGGCTCGGCTCGGGCGCACCTGCCCGACGACCTGCGTGCCGTGCCGCTCTCCGTTCCGGGACTGCTTCCGATGGAGATGCTTTCCCGCAGTGAAGATCCGCGTCCGTTCGTCGGCGAGCTGATCGCCGTGATCAGGCTTCAGGCCGCCCGCCTTCTCGCGCACCATGCTGGTGCGGCATCCGCCATCCCCGATCTGAAGGACCCCGAGTGACCGAGATCTCCACCACCTCGCCGGGCATCGGGATGATTGGGGCCGGGTTCCACGCGACGTCGAACATCCTTCCCGCGATCGTGCTGGCCGGCATCCCGATTCTGGCGCTCGCGACGCGTGACACGGCCCGCTCGGCGGCAGCACTCCGCCGCTTCGGCTCAAGCGGTCGGCCGTTCGACAGTGCGACCGCGCTTCTGGCCGACCCCGGCGTGCGCGACGTCGTCATCGTCGCCCAGCCGGCCGACCAAGCGCAACTGGCCCTGGCGGCGATTCGCGCTGGCAAGAACGTTTTCATCGACAAACCACTCGGCTGCACCGCGGCCGAAGCGCAGCAGATTGCGACGGAAGCCGACTCCCGCGGTGTGATCGCGATGGTCGGGTTCATGAAACGGTATGCCCCGGCCTACCGAGAGCTGAAGGCACTGCTCGACGAGGACGAGTTGGGCACGATCCGCTCGTTCGAGTTGAGTTTCGGCTGCGACAGCACCCCGTTCTGCGCCGACGATGCCGAGTACCTGTTGCTCGCGGCCATCCACGTCGTCGACCTCGTGCGCTTTCTCTTCGGCGAGGTCGAAGTGGCTCACACCCTGTCCAGCTCAAGCGGTCCGAATGTGTCGCTCGCGATCACTGTGCGCACCAGGGCCGGGGTCGTCGGCACCCTGGCGCTCTCCGGGCTGCCCTCGTACTCGAGCGAAACCGAGACGCTGCGGGTCTCCGGCGATCAGGGTTGGGCCGTCGTCAATGAGGTGTCCCGCCTGACGACGCATCTGCAGAAACCCGGCGACGTTGCATCCTGGCGCGCGCTCAGCGAGGTCACGACGACCCGCGCTCCGGCGGAGAGCGCCATGTCGGGGGTCGAGCGCGACCTGCAGCTGCGCGGATTCGTGGGCGAACTTCAGGCGTTTCGCGATGCCGTCGACACTGGAGTGTCCCCGTCGAGCAGCGCCCGCGACAATGTGCGCACCATGCAGCTCTGGGAGCTGCTTGCTGCCGGCGCCCGGGCGAGCCTGGCCAAGTAGACGGCGTCGGGCTAGACGGCGCTGGGCTCGACAGCGTTAGGCATGCGCCGAAACGCCAGGTTGCCGAGGGCCAGCAGCAGCAGTGCCGCTCCGGCCGCCACCGTGACGAAGAATCCCGCTTGTGAACCGGAGGCCTCGGCGACGGCGCCGCCGATCGCGGTGAAGAGGGCCYGACCGACGACGAGTCCGCCGACCATCATCGTCATGACGGTGGTCGATCGGCCGGTCGGTGCCCCCGCGGCAGCCAGGCTGAACAGCGAGACGAGCACGGCGCCCACACCACAGCCGGCGACGATGAGCATCACGGCCATCAGCGGAAGCCCGGTGATGAAGGGGAAGGTGAGTGCGGCACCGAGAACCACGATGGCGAACACCAGCCATCTGCTGCGCAGGCTGAACCGCGCGGGCAGAATCGCCATCACGACGGCGAACACCACCGAGCCGACGCTCAGCCCGCCATAGAGAATTCCGGTGAGCGATTCGTTGCCCTGCGCCGACATGAACGTGGTCAGTGACGTGAGCGTGGTTCCGAAGAACGCGCCGACCGCGAACATTCCGGCGACGAGCACGAACAAGCGTGGGGTGAAGGGGGATGCCGGCGGCTCTGTCTGCAGTTCGTCCTCCCACGTCGCATCCGCCAGCACGGCTGTCGGATGGAAGGCGAACAGGGTGACGAAGATCAGGGTGATGGCACCGGCCGCGACGAGCGGCGCCCAAGCGCCGAGGGTGGAGGCGAGGGCGCCGACCAGCACCGGCCCGAGCACGAACGCCGACTCATCGGCCACCGACTCGTAGCTCATGATCATCTTCGTGAGGGTGGTGCGCTGGCCGGGATCGGCCTTGGCCGCGGCCAGGGATACGAGGCGTGAGCGGGACATCGGGGCGGCCTGCGGGGCGCTGGCGCCGATCACGAGACCGCCGATCAGCAGCGGGGCGATCGGAACGTCGGCGTAGGCGAGGACGACGAATCCGGCCAGGGCCGCGGTGTTGACGGCGGCGCAGACGACGAGCACCCAGCGCTGGCCGCGGCGGTCGGCGAGGCGTCCGACAAAGGGAGCGGCGAGAGCGGTGCCGATTCCAGCCACAGCGGAGACCAATCCGGCCTCGGCGATCGAGCCGCGGGTGCTCATCACGAGCATGAGCACGCCGACGATCGCCATCGCCGCGGGGAGGCGGCTGAAGAAGGCGATGGGGAAGTAGGCCCGCCCGGCCAAGCCGATGAAGGAGCTGAGGGCTGTGGCGGATGCTGCGGGTGACGTCGCGGCGGATGTCGCGGGCGACGTCTGGCTCTGCTGGGTTCTGATGGGTGCCTCCTGAGGGAACCGATGAAGGCTCACCTTCGACGCTACGCAGATCGCCGAGCACGCCGTGGGGCGATTACCTCACTTTCTTAGATGAATCCGGCAGATCCGTCAATGGATGCGGTTCGTTGATTGAGCCTGTCGAAATCACGCACGCCGACCCTCAGACGCAACCTACGTTCAAAGACTGGCACGCGCGGTCTCGACAAGCTCGACCACCGGCAGCGCAGTCAGCACCCTGTCACGACCCCGGTCGCGACGCCCGCGACGCCGACGCCCCGAGCTGACGGATGAGCGCGACGAGTTCGCTGACCGCCGGCCGTTGGTCATCCGCGCGCCAGACGAGCGACAACGGGAGCTCTTCGGGTGCATCCAGCGGAAGCGCAACGATTCCCGCAGGAAGTTGGGCCGCCGACGACGCCGGCACCAGGCCGAATGCCCGGCCGTCGGCGATCAGGTAGGAGCGCGTGCCGATGACTCGCGGTCGGCTCACCACCACGAGGGGGTCGAGACCGCCGGCCGAGCAGATGTCCATCAGCCGGTCGTAATAGGCGCGGTTGCGCTCCCGCGGCCAGAGCAGCAGAGGCAGGTCGGCCAAGTCGCCCAGGTGGATCGACCCGGAGCCGGCCAGCGGATGACTCTCACTCAGCGCCACCATCAGGGGCTCCCGAAACACGATCTCGGAGCGGAACCGGTCGGAGATCGACACGTAGCGCCCCAGCCCGAGGTCGGCGGCCCCGGATTCCAGACTCGCCGCCACCTCGCCGGTCTCGACGCCGACGTCTTCGATCTGCAGCCACGGAATGCTCGCTTCGGCGCCCTGCAGAATGAGCGGAATGAAATAGTCCATCGCGCTCGGGGTGCCCACCATCGTCAGCGTTGCGGCGCGGCCCTTCGAGAAACGCACGGCGAACTGCTCGAAGTGCAGCGCGGCATCCGTGAGTTCGAGCGCGGGCCCCCGCAGTGCTTCGCCGGCGGCGGTCAGACTGATCTGCCGTTTTGACCGGTCGAACAGCTCGAAGCCGAGCACACGCTCCAACCGGGCGATCTCTTGGCTGACGACCGGCTGCGAGACGAAGAGCTCTTCGGCGGCCCGCCCGAAGTGCAGAGTGCGCGCGACGGTGGTGAAAAACTGCACTTGACGCAGGGTGAGACTCATAAATGAATCTTATCAATTGGCGCGAATGTTTCGATTGTTGTGTGAAAAGCATCGACCTAGAGTGGAAACACCTAGACAGATTGAGAGCATTTCCATGACGCAGTCATTCCGCGTATCCGACGAGGTTCGCCAGGCAATCGCCGAGGGCAAGCCGGTTCTCGCCCTCGAGTCGACGATCTTCACCCACGGACTGCCGCGTCCGCGCAACCTCGAGGTCGCCCTCGAAGCCGAAGCCCGCCTCCGTGAGCTCGGCGTCGTGCCGGCCACGATCGGCATCATCGACGGCGTTCCGACCGTCGGCCTCAGCGCCGCCGAGATCGAGACCCTCTCGAACGCCGACCACGTCATCAAGGTGTCCGTGCGCGACCTCGCCGTCGCCATGGGCAAGAAGCTGCACGGTGGAACCACCGTCGCAGCCACCGCCTACCTCGCCCACCGTGCGGGCATCCGCGTCTTCTCCACCGGTGGCCTCGGCGGCGTGCACCGCGGCGCAGAGACCACCTTCGACGAGTCGGCCGACCTGCCGATCCTCGCCACCCTGCCTCTCGTCGTCGTGAGTGCGGGCGTGAAGTCGATCCTCGACATCCCCCTCACCCTCGAGCGCTTCGAGACCCTCAACCTCGCCGTCGTCGGCTACAAGACCACCGACTTCCCGGGTTTCTACATCACCGACTCCGGCTACGACATCGAGTACTCCGTCGACAGCCCCGATGAGGTGGCCGCGATGGTCGAGGCCCGCGACGCACTCGAGATCAGCTCGACCCTGCTCGTGGCCAACCCCATTGCGAAGGACAAGCAGCTCGACCCCGCCGTTCTCGAAGCCGTTCTCGAGAAGGCCTGGGCCGCATCCGCTGACGCCGGAATCATCGGGCACGACACCACGCCGTTCTTGCTCGACTTCATCCAGCGCGAGACCAAGGGCGAGAGCCTGAACGTGAACGTCAACGTGTACCGCGGCAACGTGGAACTCGGCGCCGAGATCGCCAAGGCCCTGTCGGCCCGCGCGAGCGCATAACTCTCAGCTCGTCTTTCGAAGGCCCCGGCGTACTGCGTCGGGGCCTTCGTCGTGCCGGGTCAGAAGGTTTCGTCGGTAATGTTCAGCCCCAGCGGCACCCATCGCTCGGGGAGGGCTGCGGGTGCCCACAGCTGAACTTTATCGACGCCCGAACAGACGGATGCGGCAGCCGACGCACGCCGGCCGGCCCGGCAGCGCCGGGCACTAGTCCGATCAGAGCGCGGAACGCGCCGCAGCCACGAACTCGCGAATCAGTGCGGCGTCTTTCTGCCCGCGAGTCGTTTCAACGCCGCTCGACACATCGACGCCGCCCGGACGCGCGGCGCGAATCAGCTCCGCCACGTTGCCCGGATTCAGGCCGCCGGCCAGCAACCAATCGCCCTGCGGCGGGTTCGCCTGCAGCTGCGACGTGTCGAACACCTCGCCGGCGCCCGGCATCGGGGCGTCGATCAGCAGTCGATGAGCGCGGATGCCGAGCGGGTCGTGTTCGACCTCCCGCAAGTACTCGTCAATCGAGAGCGCGCGGATCGTGCCGAATCCGGCCTCCTGCACCCGCTCGAAGTCGGCCAGGGTTTCACCGCCATGCAGCTGCACCGTGTTCACGCCGGCCTCGCTCGCCATCCGCAGGACCTCGTCGATCGGCTGCCTGCGAAAAACGCCGACGGTCTGCACCGACCCGGGCACGCCCAGCACCAGTTGCCGCGCCACGGATGGCTCGATCGTGCGTGGGCTCCCCGGCGCGAACACGAAACCGACGGCATCCGCCCCGGCTTCGAGCGCCACGTCGAGGGTGACGGGCTCGCGCAGCCCGCAGATCTTCACGAACAYGGTGTCTCCATCCGAGAATTATCGCGCACGCGCCCGTGCATTCTCCCCGGCTGTCGGTTGCTAACTCCGGCAATCCTGCTCTGCCAGATTCTGCCACCCCGGAAAATCAAGCAACTCTGCCGCCCGTCCCGGCGATTACCGGAGTTAGCCACACACGCAGCCTGTCAATCGTCGCAGCGGCGGGAAAGTATGGAGAGGGGCGGCCTACGCGAACGCGTTCAGACCCGTCAGCGCCCGACCGAGCACCAGCTGGTGAATCTCGTCGGTTCCCTCATAGGTGCGCACCGATTCGAGGTTGGCGAGGTGCCGCATCACCGGGAACTCACTCGTGATGCCGTCGCCGCCGAGGATGCCGCGGGCCTCCCCCGCGATCCGGATGGCCTCCCGCACGCTGTTGAGTTTGCCCGCGCTGATCTGGGCGGGGGTGAGCGCACCGCGTTCTTTCAGCCGGCCGAGGTGCAGGGCCAGCAGCACGCCCTTCTCGTATTCGACGAACATGTCGGCCAGCTTGGCCTGGATCAGCTGCATCGCCCCGATCGGCTTGCCGAACACAGTGCGCGAGGTCGACCGGCCGATCGCCGCGTCGAGGCAGCTGCGGGCCGCCCCCATCGCGCCCCAGACGATGCCGAACCGGGCCTCGTTCAGGCAGCCGAACGGTCCGGACAGGCCGCGCGCCTCCGGCAACATCGCGTCGCCCGGCACCCGCACGCCGTCGAGCACCACGTCACATTGGATCGACGCGCGCATCGAGAGTTTCGTGTCAATCGGGGTCGCGGTGAAGCCTGCGGTGTCGGTCGGCACCAGAAAGCCACGCACACCCTCGTCGGTCTTCGCCCAGACGACCGCAACATCGGCGATGCTGGCCAGGCCGATCCAGCGCTTGGAGCCGTCGATCACCCAGCCGTCACCGTCGTGCCTGGCCGTCGTGAGCATCCCGGCCGGGTCGCTGCCGCCACTCGGCTCGGTCAAGGCGAAGCAGCCGATCAGCTCGCCTGCGGCCATGCCCGGCAGCCAGCGCTGCTTCTGCTCCTCGGAGCCGTACTTGTGGATCGCCGACATCGCCAGCGAACCCTGCACCGACACGAAGGTGCGCCAGCCGCTGTCCGCCGCCTCGAGTTCGAGGCAGACGAGCCCGTAGCTCACGGCCCCGGCGCCCGCGCAGCCGTAACCGGTGAGGTGCATGCCCAGAAAACCGGCCGCGCCGAGTTCGGCGACGAGCTCACGGCGAAAGTACTTGTCCTCGAAGTCCTGTTCAATCGTCGGCAGGATGAGCGCTGTCGCGAACTCACGCGCCTTCAGTTGCCAGTCGCGTTCTTCGTTACTGAGCAGGGCATCGAGGTCGAAGACAGCGTCGACGAGCGGTGCCGGGGCAGGGCGGTTCGGGGAGTTCGACGTCGTGGGAGCGGCAGCTGTGGTCACGGTGTTCCTTCGTTCTTCGGGGGCGCGGTGGCGGGTGCGATGTTGGTGGCGGGTGCGATGTTGGTGGCAGGTGCGATGTTGGTGGCAGGTCGATCGAGCCAGTCTGCACCGGCATGCTCGCCCAGCCGAGGCGGCAGGAGGCGATAGCCGGCGGGAAGCCCGGTGACATGAATGGGGTTGGCAACCTGACGGCTGATCCGGGGCCGACGGATGTCGGCGGAAGCGGCAGCGCCAGCGGCGTTGGCATCACCGGCGGCACCGGCCTGCATCTCGACGACCGCCTCCAGCCCCAGCTGGGCGGCAAAGGCGAACGCCTCGTCGACCGAGTTGACCAGACCAGCCGGCACACCGGCATCCGTCAGAATGTCAGCCCACTGCGCTGCGCCCTGAGCCGCCAGCAGACTGTTGATGTTCTCGCGTAGCTCCAGCCGGTGCGCAACGCGGGAGCTGTTCGACGCGAACCGCTCGTCATCGGCCAGGTCGGGAGCTCCGAGCAGCCGCATCAGAGTGCGAAACTGTCGATCGTTGCCGACGGCGATGACCAGCTCACGGTCGGCCGCCTGAAACAGCTCATAGGGCGCGATGCTCGGGTGCGCGTTGCCGAGGCGCGCCGGGGCGACGCCCGTGGCCAGGGTGCCGGCCGCCTGGTTGGTGAGCGCGGAGAGCAGCGTGGTCAGCAGGTCGATCTCGACCAGGCGCCCGGCGCCATCGGCCGAGCCATCGCGATCGCGCAACGCGATCAGGATGCCGGCGAGCGCGTTCTGCCCGGTGAGCACGTCGACGAGGGCCACACCCACTTTGCTCGGCTCGGAATCGGCCTGGCCGGTCACACTCATCAGCCCGCCGACCGCCTGCACGAGCAAGTCGTAGCCGGGCAGCGCAGCGCCCGCGCCGGAGCCGAACCCGGTGACGCTGCAATAGATCACGCCCGGGTTCAGCGCGCGCACACTGTCGTAGTCGAGCCCGAACTTCGCCATCACACCCGGTCTGAAGTTCTCGATCACCACATCGGCGGATGCGGCCAGCCGGCGGGCCTCGGCCAGCCCGGCCTCGGCCCCGAAGTCACAGACGACCCCGCGCTTGTTGCGGTTGACGCTGCCGAAATAGGTCGAATCGCCCTGTGCATCGACCGGCGGACGCCAGTGCCGGGTGTCGTCGCCGGCTGGGCTCTCGATCTTGATCACGTCGGCCCCGAAGTCGGCGAGCATCATGGTGGCGTAGGGCCCGGCCAGCACGCGAGAGAAATCGGCGACGCGGATGCCGGCGAGCGGTCCGCGGAGGTCGGCACGCGCGGCGTCGGCGCCCGTCGCGTTCTTCTGCATCGAGTCCTCCACCATTGGCCAACCGTGTCGTGCACTGCGCCCAGGATCACACATCTCACCCGGCGCGTGGGATAGATCCTATACCGAATCTTTGCGCGCCCAGTAGATTGTCCTCATGGCCGCAGACCGACGACCCGGAGCACGCGAAGCAGTCTTCGCTCAGCTCAATGACGCCGGGCGCGCCGAACAGGTGACCCAACGGCTCACCGACGCCATCATTCTCGGCGTGCTGTCGCCGGGCGAACGACTGCCGAGCGAGCCGGAACTGGCCCGACGCTTCGGCGTCGCTCTGATCACCGTGCGCGAGGGGCTCGTGATCCTACGCGACACCGGCCTGGTCGAAACCCGGCGCGGCCGGGAGGGCGGCAGCTTTGTGATTGCCGCGGATGCCCCGCACAGCACGCTGCTCCGCGCCCGGATCCATGGGCTCGCCCAGGTTGAGCTCTCTGACATTGCGGTGTATTTCGGCGTGATCGCGGAGGGGTGCGCCACGCGGGCCGCCCTGCACACCTCGCCGCTCGATGCCGAACGCCTGGCCACCTGGTTGCAGAACGCGGATTTCGCGTCGACCGCGGGAGCCCGTTCGAATGCCGGCGGCTTCTTTCTCGAACTGGCAGTGCTCACCCAGTCGGCCCGCCTCGTGCGCGAGCAGATTCGGGTGCAGGCAGAGTTCGGACCCCTTCTCTTTCTGGGCATGGGCGATCCGGCCCTTCGTGCGCGCGTCGCCGACGGATTCGGTTTGGTCGCCCCCGCACTCGAGGCCGGCGACAGCGCACTCGCGCGCCGCCTGGTCGGTGACCAGGTGCAGGCTTTATCGGAGTGGTTGCTTGCCGCGAAGGCGCATATTGAGCGAGGAGGCCAGCTGGATGACGCATCCATCGTCGACGACTGAACAGTGCGCGGCCGCGATGAGCGAGCTGTTCGACGGAATTTTTCGCGATCTGGAGTCCTGGCGCGAGGAGATCGCCCGCACCGGGCCGTCGGCGCGCCCCTCAGCGCTCGATGCCCTGGTCGAGGCCCTCGTCGTTCCGTCGCTCCTCCTGCCGAACCCGGTCCTGATCGGCGCAGGGTTCATTGCCGCGCCGGAGTTCGTGCACGGGCGCGATGTGCACTTCTCCTGGTGGCTCGGCCCGCTCGAATCGAATCCGTTGCTCGGCATCACGACGGTGCCGACGCGCCTCGACCTCGGCGCTCGGGTCTACACCGATTACCTGCGTGATTTTCGGGCGCTGGAATGGTATTCAATCCCGGAATCGACGCACCAACGCCACGTCACCGGCCCCTACGTCGACCACCTCTGCACCTGTGACTACATCTTCACGCTGACCATGCCGGTGCGGGTCGGCGACGACATGATCGGCGTCGTCGGGGCGGATGTCTCGGTGCGCCGCATCGAAACCGCCCTGCTCCCGCTTTTTCTCGCGGCTGACCACCCGCTCGCCCTCGTGAACGCGGTCGACCGGGTAGTGATCTCAACCGAACCAACGGTGCAGGCCGGTCAGCTGGCCCCGCGTCACGGCGGCGCGGTGGCCTGTTCGGGCGTTCCCTTTCGGGTTATTCTCAGCCCTGCGTCACAGTCGCGAGTTTAATCATCCGTTGATATATCTTTGACGCAGGAGAGTTTTGCACCGGCGCCAGTTCCCTCGGGCGCACAGACCTGAGAAGGAGAAGCCTATGAGTGACTACGCTGTCATCAACCCGGCCACCGGAGAGACCGTCAAGACATACCCGACGATCACGGATGTCGAGCTCGACGCCGCGATTGCGGCAGCCGATGAGGCGCACCGCACCTGGTCGCGCAGCACGACCATTGAGGAGCGCGCAGCGCTCATCCGCCGGGTCAGCGAACTGCACCTGGAGCGCCGTCAGGAGCTCGCCGAGATCATCGTGCGTGAAATGGGCAAGCCGCTCGAGCAGGCCTTGGGCGAGGTCGACTTCAGCGCCGACATCTACGCCTACTACGCCGACAACGCGGCAGACCTCTTGAAGGACGAAGCCATCAACCTGCTCGCAGGCGAAGGCTCGGCCCTGATCCGTCGCAGCTCGCTCGGTGTGTTGCTCGGCATCATGCCGTGGAACTTCCCGTACTACCAGGTCGCCCGTTTCGCCGGACCGAACCTGATCATCGGCAACACCATCCTGCTCAAGCACGCCGAGCAGTGCCCCGAATCGGCCGCTGCGATCGGCCAGATCATGCACGATGCCGGCTTCCCCGCCGGGGCGTACACGAACATCTACGCGTCGCACGAGCAGATCGCCACGATCATCGCCGACAAGCGCGTGCAGGGTGTCTCCCTCACCGGCTCGGAGCGCGCCGGTGCGGCCATCGCCGAAATCGCCGGCCGCAACCTGAAGAAGGTCGTGCTGGAGCTCGGCGGCTCTGACCCGTTCATCCTGTTGTCGACCGACGACCTCGACGCCACCGTCGGCGCCGCTGCCTTCGCCCGCCTCGACAACAACGGCCAGGCCTGCAACGCCGCCAAGCGCTTCATCGTCGTCGAGGAGCTGTACGAACCGTTCCTCGAGAAGTTCACCGCGGCGATCGCCGGCGCCGAGTTGGGCGACCCGAGCAAGGACGGCACCGTTCTCGGCCCGCTCTCCTCGTCGAAGGCCACCGCCACGCTCGTCGAGCAGGTCCAGCGCGCCGTCGCCCAGGGCGCCACCTTGGTCACCGGCGGAACCGCGGACGGCAACTACTACGCCGGCACCGTGCTCACCGACGTTCAGCCGGGCTCCGACGCCTTCCATGAGGAGTTCTTCGGCCCGGTCGCCCAGGTGTTCCGTGTCGCCGACGAGGCGGCGGCCATCGCACTCGCCAACGACACCCCGTTCGGCCTTGGATCGTACGTCTTCACGACCGATCCCGAGCAGGCACTGCGTGTCGCCGACGGCATCGAGGCCGGCATGGTCTTCATCAACCTGGTCGGCGCCGACGGCGCTGAACTTCCGTTCGGTGGCGTCAAGCGGTCCGGTTCGGGCCGCGAGCTCGGCCGTTTCGGCGCCGACGAGTTCGTGAACAAGAAGATGATCCGTATCGGCTAACACCGAATCAGAAATGAGCCCGTCTTCCCCGCCCCGTGCGGAGAGGGCGGGCTCTTTCGTTGGTTGAGGAGCGAGCGCCAGCGAGCGTCTCGAAACCTCGCGAGCCAACCCTCAAACCCAACCCAACTTCTGAGATCGGCTCGCCTGGTTTCGAGACGCGGCCGACTCCGTCGGGCGCTCCTCAACCAACGAGATGGTGGTCCCTGCGACAGGCAGACCTCGACACACAGCACCATCGGGGCGGATGATCAGGGTGACGACTCGAGGGAGGTCACCATGGAGATTCTGCAGGTCGCCCAGCACGCCGACGATCTCGACCGCGCCGCCGCGTTCTATGAAGCCCTGCTCGGTGGCCCGCCCGCCGCACGATTCGACCCACCCGGGCTGCTCTTCTTCAACGTGGGTCGCTCCCGGCTGCTGCTCGAGAAGGCTGCCGCCTCAGCGCTGATCTACCTGCAGGTCGACGATGTGCGCGCCACCACCGACGCGCTGCGTGCTCGCGGGGTGGAGATCGTCGACGCCCCGCACGTCATTTTCAGCCACACCGACGACTCACTCGGGCCGGCCGGCACCGATGAGTGGATGGCGTTCATCCGCGACAGCGAAGGCAATACCGTCGGCTTGGTCAGTCACGAGCCGAGGCACGACCCCTGACCGGCGTGAGCGCGCATGACCGACAGACGCGTCTCGATCAGTGATGAGCTACAGAGCGTCCGTCAGCTCCTTGAGCAGCGAGATCTGCTGCAGCCGACCCACGGCATCCGGAGCGAGCGGGGCGACGTTGAGGGTGGTCACCCCGGCCTCGGCGAACGCGGCCAGCCGCTCCGCGACGAAGCTCTGCGGGCCGATCAGCGAGATCGCCCTGACCAGTTCGTCGGGCACGGCGGCTGCCGCCTCCTCGCGGCGCCCGGCGAGATAGAGATCCTGAATCACCTCGGCCTCGGCCTCATAGCCGTACGAGCACACGAGGTCGTTGTAGAAGTTCTTTCCCCGCGCGCCCATTCCGCCGATGTAAAGCGCCAGCTGCGGCTTCTGCGCCGCCAGCAGCGCCTCGGTGTGCTCGCCGATAAAGAGTGCCGGGCTGGCATGGATGTCCAGCGGCGGCAACGCGGCATCCCGTTTCGCCGCGCCGGCGGCGAGAGACGCACCCCAGACGGACTGCGCCTTCTCCGGGTGGAAGAAGAGCGGCTGCCAGCCTTCGGCGATCTCGGCCGCCTGGGCGACGCTTTTCGGCCCGAGCGCCGCGATGATGACCGGGATGCGTTCCCGCACTGGCTGGTTGATCAGCTTGAGCGGCTTGCCGAGCCCAGTGCCCTGGCCCGCCGGCAGCGGAATCGTGTAATGCTCGCCGTGATACTCGACCTTTTCCCGACGCCACACCATCCGGCAGATCTCGACGATCTCGCGAATGCGTGACACCGGGGCGTCATAGGGAACGCCGTGGAATCCTTCGACGACCTGTGGTCCGGATGCCCCGAGGCCGAGCGCGAATCGCCCGTCAGACACATAGTCGAGGCCGGCCGCGGTCATCGCCGTCAGCGTGGGCGTGCGGGTGAAGATCTGAACGATGCCCGAGGCGATGGTGATGGTGTCGGTGACCGCCGCGAGATAGCCCAGTTGGCTCACCGCGTCGAAGGAATACGCCTCCGGCACCGAGATCTGGTCGAGTCCGGCCTTCTCGAGTTCGGCCACTTCAGCCGCCGCCTCACGGAAGCCGCTGGAGTAATTGATCGCCATTCCGATGCGCATCTCGCTCCTTCGCGTTGTCGTTCCCGAGTCTACGGTCCGGCCGCGGCCCTGTGAGGCTGCATTTTCGACCAGCAGGAGCACCACCGAGGAATCCAATCATCCGGTTCTATAGCTTTGCGAGCTGTACGGGCAGTATGTTTGGCACACACAATGAGGTGTCGCCGGCATTTTCGGCAGCAGCACCTTGCGGCTTGAACCGAAAGGTCACCATGTCAGTGAAAGTGCCAGCCCAGGAAGGACTCGGCGACAGCGAGCACCTCAAGGTTCTCGGATACGACGATTCCTTCAACCGTTCCATGACTCTCTGGTCGAATTTCGCCCTCGGTTTCACCTATCTGTCGCCGCTGGTCGGCGTGTACTCGCTCTTCGCGGTGGCACTCTCGATCGGCGGCCCGCCCTCGATCTGGTGGCTCGTCATCGTCGGAGCCGGGCAGCTGCTCGTCTCCCTCGTCTTCGGCGAGGTCGTCTCGCAGTATCCGATCCACGGCGGCATCTACCCCTGGACACGGCGCCTGTGGGGTCGGCGGTATGCGTGGATGGCCGCCTGGGTCTACATCTGGGCCATGATCGTGACGATCACCGCCGTGGCCGAGTTCGGTTCGGGGTTCGCCGCGAGCCTCTTCGGCATCGAGCACACGAACGAGACCACCCTCTTCATCACGCTCGGGTTTCTGCTTGTCGCGCTGGCCATCAACTTCACCGGCACCAAGTCACTCGCCCGGGTCGCCCGCATCGGCCTGGCCGCCGAGCTCATTGGTGTGATCGGCGTCGGGCTCTACCTGCTCATCTTCCAGCGCAAGCAGGAGTTCAGCGTCTTCTTCGACCCGATGGGAGTGCAGGGCGACGGCAGCTATCTTCCCGCCTTCCTCGGCGCGGCTCTCGCCGGTCTGTTCCTGTTCTACGGCTTCGAGGCCTGCGGCGACGTCGCAGAGGAGGTCGAGAATCCGGCCCGTCGCATTCCGGTCGCGATGATGATGACGATCCTCGTCGGCGGGGTCTCCGGCCTGCTCGCATTCGGCGGCTACGTGATGGCGGCGCCGGATCTGGCATCGATCGTCAACGGAACCGACACCGACCCGATCCCCGGCATCCTCGAGGCGAGCCTCGGGCCGGTGGGGGCGAAACTGTTCCTCGTCATCGCCATCACCGCGTTCCTCTCCTGCGTGCTGAGCCTGCAGGCCGCGGCGAGCCGCCTGCTCTTCTCGTTCGCCCGCGACGGGATGATTCCCGGCCACCGTTGGCTCGCCAAAGTGTCGCCGACGAGCAAGGTGCCGCGGAACGCGCTCATCGTCGCCTGCACCGTGCCCGCCCTCATCTGCGTGCTCATCTGGGTCAACAACGATCTGCTTGTTCCCGTGACCTCGTTCGCGGTGCTGGGCATCTACGTCGCGTTCCAGATGGTCGTGCTCGGCGCGCTGCGCCAACGGTTCAAGGGCTGGAAGCCGGCCGGGCCGTTCTCCCTTGGCCGCTGGGGAATCATCGTGAATGTGCTTGCCCTGGCCTACGGCATCTTCGCGATCGTCCTGTTGGCAGTCCCGGGAAGCACCGGCGACTTCTTCACCGACTATGTCGTGTTGATCGGACTCGGCATCGTGGCCGGAACCGGCCTGCTCTATCTGTTCCTCGCCCGGCCTGACAAGAAGTCGGATGCGCCGGAGGGCGACGCCATCCTCGTGGCCGAGAAATTGCGGGCGCTGGCCGACTGAGCGCGCAACGCGCACGCGACCGTGCACGTGACCGCACGCATCCGGTCGCGTTGACACGCTGGCGTTGAATCAACGGCGTTGAATCAGCGGCATTAACGACGAAGGGCCCGTCTCGCGACGGGCCCTTCGAACTGTAATGCGACTGCTTAGATGCTGTTCACATCGAGCGGGATGCCAGGACCGAACGTGGTCGAGACTGCACCCTTCATGATGTAGCGGCCCTTGGAGGAGCTCGGCTTCAAACGCACGATCTCTTCGAGTGCTGCCGAGATGTTCTCGTCCAGCTGCTCGGCGGAGAAGGATGCCTTGCCCACGACGAAGTGCACGTTGGAGTGCTTGTCGACGCGGAACTCGATCTTTCCACCCTTGATGTCAGAAACGGCCTTCGCGACGTCGGGCGTCACGGTGCCGGTCTTCGGGTTCGGCATGAGGCCACGCGGACCAAGAACCTTACCCAAACGGCCGACCTTACCCATGAGCTCGGGGGTCGAGACGGCGGAGTCGAACGCGGTGTAACCGGCGGCAACCTTCTCGATGAGCTCGTCGCCACCAACCTCGTCGGCGCCGGCTGCGATTGCAGCTTCAGCGGCCGGGCCGGTTGCGAAGACGATGACGCGGGCGGTCTTACCGGTACCGTGAGGAAGAATCACGGTGCCGCGGACCATCTGGTCTGCCTTGCGCGGGTCGACACCGAGCTTGAGGGCAACCTCAACGGTCGAGTTGAACTTAGCTGAGCCGGTCTCTTTGGCGAGAGCGACTGCAGCAGACGGGGTGTAGAACTTGTCGGCTTCGATCTTCTCGGCCGCGGCCCGGTAGGCCTTTGACTTCTGTGCCATTTGAATCTCCTGTAATGGAACTTGAGAGTGTGGTGCGAGCCTGGCTGGCTCTTCCACGTGCCTGTCGGCGAAATGCCGGTCGGCGGAATGCTGGTGGAGGTGGAGGGGTTAGCCCTCGACCGTGATGCCCATGGAACGGGCGGTGCCGGCGATGATCTTCGACGCAGCGTCGAGGTCGTTGGCGTTGAGGTCAACCATCTTGGCCTCGGCGATTTCGCGGACCTGAGCCTGCGTGAGCTTGGCAACCTTGACGGTGTGCGGGGTTCCGCTGCCCTTGGCGACGCCGGCGGCCTTCTTGATGAGCTCCGCTGCGGGCGGGGTCTTCAGAACGAACGTGAACGAGCGGTCTTCGTAGACGGTGATCTCAACGGGGACAACATTGCCGCGCTGTGATTCGGTCGCTGCGTTGTACGCCTTGCAGAACTCCATGATGTTGACGCCGTGCTGACCGAGCGCCGGACCAATGGGCGGTGCGGGGTTGGCGGCGCCGGCCTTGATCTGAAGTTTGATCAGACCAGTAACCTTCTTCTTCGGTGCCATTGTTCTTCCTTCTTTTGATGTTCGAGTGGCCACAAGGACCGCTCTCCCGGTACCCGGATGGGCCCCGGTGGTTCAGAAACCGAGTGGGGCATGAGCCCCTGCGGTACTAGAGCTTGGTGACCTGGTCGAAGCTGAGCTCGACCGGGGTCTCACGCTCGAAGAGCGAGACGAGCACGATGAGCTTGCCGCTCTCCGGCTTGATTTCGCTGATCGAACCGGGCAGGCCCGCAAAGGAGCCTTCCTTGATGGTGATCGTCTCGCCAATTTCGAAGTCGATCTCGGCTGCGATGACGCGAACCGGAGCCTTGCCGCCCTGAGCGCTTCCGCCCTTGGCCGACGGGACATCCTTGATCTCAACCAGGCTCTTCAGCATGCCGAAGGCCTCTTCGAAACGCAGCGGCGTCGGGTTGTGGGCGTTGCCCACGAAGCCGGTGACGCCGGGCGTGTGACGAACAACAGACCAGCTGTCTTCGTTCAGGTCCATGCGAACGAGCACGTATCCGGGGATGCGCACGCGGGTGACCATCTTGCGCTGGCCGTTCTTGATCTCGACGACATCTTCCATCGGGACCTCGACCTGGTAGATGTAATCTTCCATGGCCATCGACTGCTTGCGGTTCTCGATGTTCGACTTCACGCGGCGTTCGAAGCCGGCGTAGGAGTGAATCACGTACCACTTGCCCGGTGCGAAGCGCAGTTCCTTGCGGAACTCGTCGTAGGGGTCGTCGGAAACTTCGTCTTCGTCTTCGACGGCTTCGACGGCGGCGTTCGCCTCGTCGAGGGAGTCGATGTCGAGCGCATCGTTGACGATGGCGTCGGCTTCGGGATCTGCTGACCCGGCGAGTGCGTCAAGCGCGGCGTCGAGGCCGTCCAGGCCGTCTTCGCTCTCGTCGATGATGTGTACGGCAACCTGCTCGGCGGCCTCTACAGACTTCTCGTCGGCCGCAAGGATGTTGCCCTCTTGCGCTTCGTCGTCCTCGGCAGACTGCTCAGCAGCAGTGGCCCAGTCAACGTCGTCGTGATTCGTCTCAGACACAAAATCTCAATTCTTCTCTATTGCACAGGGCACGAATGCGTGTCCCGAACAGCGTTGCCATGACTACGGTTGACGATCGTTCGCAAGCCGCCGCAGGCAGCGGTTGGTTAACCGCCCGGAGTTCCGAACACCCATGTCACGGCAAGCGCGAACACCCAGTCCATTGCGTAGACCAGGGCCATCACGATGGTCACGAAGACCAGCACAACGCCGGTGTAGCTCAGGAGTTCTTTGCGAGTCGGCGTCACTACCTTGCGGAGTTCAGCCATAACCTGCTTGATGAACACGGAGAACCGCCCGAAGGGGCCGCGTTTGGAGTCGCGGGCCGTCTTCGCGTTGGCGACGATTTCCTCACTGGGTTCGTCGATAACTTTGCGGGCCACCTATTACACCTTTCATGGGCCGGTAGAAAGACCACCGACTTGCAGGGCGGACAGGACTCGAACCTGCAACCTGCGGTTTTGGAGACCGCTGCTCTACCAATTGAGCCACCACCCTATGGAGGAGAAACCAGTATGTCGTTCTGCGCAATCTTGACGAGGTCAAAAAGGGCGCAAAAAAGCATGGTCGATTTCAACTACCTCGGTCAAGTGTAGGTTACTCAGCCGGCTCTGTAAAGCTGAGCCGCCGGCCAGGTCACCCAGCCCCGGGCATCCGTGGCTGTTGCTACACCTGAACCCCGGCGGATCACTCCTGATCCGAAATATTCTTCGGGGAGCCATACGCACGGTGCAGCTTCTATCGTAACCGCTCTATGGGAGAGCCGCACGCCCCCGTATGCTCGTACCGTGACACACGAACTCAAGCGAATTTCTACCCGCGTCGGCTCCATTGCAGAGTCGGCAACCCTCAAAGTCGACGGTAAAGCGAAAGCACTTCAGGCTGCCGGTCGTCCGGTGATCAGCTTCGCGGCCGGGGAGCCTGACTTCCCGACGCCGCAGCACATCATCGACGCCGCGCTGGCCGCGGTGGTTGACCCGAAGAACCACCGCTACACCCCGGCGGCCGGCCTTCCCGAGCTGCGCGAGGCCATCGCCGCGAAGACGCTGCGCGATAGCGGCCTGGAGGTCTCCCCCAGCCAGGTCGTCGTGACCAACGGTGGCAAGCAGGCCGTGTACCAGGCCTTCGCCACGCTGCTCGACCCGGGCGACGAGGTTCTGGTTCCGACGCCGTACTGGACCACCTATCCAGAGGCCATCAAGCTCGCCGGCGGCGTGCAGGTCGATGTCTTCGCCGGCAGCGACCAGAACTACCTGGTCACCGTCGAGCAGCTGGAGGCCGCGCGCACCCCGCGCAGCAAGGTGCTGCTCTTCGTCTCGCCGTCGAACCCGACCGGCTCGGTCTACTCCCCGGAGCAGACGAAGGCGATCGGCGAATGGGCTGAGGAGCACGGCCTCTGGGTCATCTCCGATGAGATCTATCAGAACCTCACCTATGACGGCGTGCGCGCGGTCTCGATCGTCGAGGCTGTTCCTGCACTCGCCGACCGCACCATCCTGGTCAACGGTGTCGCGAAGACCTACGCCATGACCGGTTGGCGCCTGGGCTGGATGGTCGGCCCGGCCGATGCCATCAAGGCCGCCTCGAACCTGCAGTCGCACCTCTCGTCGAACGTGTCGAACATCTCGCAGCGCGCGGCGATCGCCGCGTTGAACGGGCCTCAGGATGCCGCGCTCGCGATGCGAGACGCCTTCGACCGCCGCCGCAAGCTGATCGTCGGCGAGCTCAACAAGATTCCCGGCATGATCACACCGACGCCGCAGGGCGCGTTCTACGTGTACCCGGATGTCTCGGGTCTGCTCGGTCGCACCTGGGGCGGCGTCACGCCGACCACGTCGCTGGAGCTGGCCGACCTGATCCTCGACCAGGCCGAGGTGGCTGCGGTGCCCGGCGAGGCATTCGGCCCGAGTGGTTACCTGCGCTTCTCGTACGCGCTCGGCGACGCGCCTCTGCTGGAGGGCATCCAGCGCTTGCAGCGTCTGTTCGCGTAACGCCAGTTCGGGTACGCCAGTTCGCGTAACCCTTTTCATCGCCGGCCGGTCCCTCCTCGGGGCCGGCCGGACGTGTCTCACGACCGTTTCCGCCTGTGAGGGGTCGCATATCGACCTTCGTTCACCGATCGAAGGT
>NZ_JBFRCS010000018.1:0-63411 GCF_052113185.1 Leifsonia sp. YAF41 | reverse complement strand
GGCGTGCACCATCTCGCACGCCCAGCGGGATTCCCCACGCCCAGGTGGTGGCGCGCGGCGAGCCAACCTCTGGTCGCTAGTCGCCCACCGACACAAACCCGACGACGACCCGCAGGCCACCGCTCGATCGCGGCTCCAACGTGAGCGTGCCGTGCAGTCGTTCGACGATCGCCGCCACAATCGACAGCCCGAGGCCGTGACCGCGGTTCGCTGAGGTGGATGCCCGCCCCGCGGCACGAGTGAACGGCTCGGTCCAGGCGGCTACCACGCTCGCATCGAGCAGCGCCCCGCTATTGCTGACCTCGAGGGCGGCGCCACCGCCATCAGTTGACTTCGTGGTCACTGCGACGAAGCCGCCGTCTGTCGTGTTGTGACGGACGGCGTTCTGCACGAGGTTGGTGAGCAGCTGGCGCACGAGAACCGGCTCAGCCTCGATCATCGCGGGCTCGAGAGCGAGGTCGATGCGCACATTCCGCTCAGCTGCTTCCCCTGCACAGGACTCCACGACCTCTGCCGCGGCTTTCGCCAGGTCGATCAGCTCCGGCTGAGCGGTCGACGACTGAATCTTCGCCAAATCGAGCAGCGCCTCGACCGTGTCGATGCTGCGTTCGTTCATCATGCGGAGCCGGTCGAACACGACCCGGTCTTCCGGCGCATCGGTTTGCGCCAGCGCCACGTCGAGCATCGCTCGCGTCGTGGCGAGCGGGGTGCGCAACTCGTGCGACGCGTTCAAAGCGAACCGTTTCGAGGTGGCGAACGAGCGCTCCAGCTGGGTGAGCATGTCATCGAAGTTCGCGGCGAGTTCAGAGATCTCATCGCGCGGCCCGGCCAAGCGGATGCGCTGGCTCAGGTCGCCATGCGCGGCCCGGCGGGCAGCGGTGTTGATGTACTGCAACGGCTTCAGCATCCGTCCGGCGACGGCCCAGCCGACGGCGACACCGACGATGGCCAGCACGACGAGCACCACGAGGGAAATGACGAGCAGCAGGTTGAGCATCTGATCAGTCGAGCTGATGGTCAGTTCGCTGGCCGGAGTGGTGAGCGCGGCGGGAGCGGGCGTGGAGACCACCTCAGGGATCGGTTCGATCGACGGCGGCGAGGCGCCGGGCGCCACCGTCGCGGCGGGAACCGACGAGGAAGCCACCAGGTCGTAGGTGGGCACGAACCGCATGACCACGTAGACGACGCCGAGCATGACAACTCCGGCACCGGTGAGAAGTGCGGAGTAAGTCAGCGCGAGCCGGGTGCGCACCGTCGCACGATAACGCCGAAACTCGGGCTGCGTCGCGGCGGGCTGCACCGCGTCAGGTTCAGTTGTCGTCGCTGATGGCATAGCCGACTCCCGGGACGGTGGTGATGATGGTGGGATCGCCGAGCTTGCGGCGCAGCGTGCTGATCGTGACCTTGACCGTATGGCTGAACGGGTTGGCGTTCTCGTCCCAGGCCTTTTCCAGGATGGTCTCGGCGCTCAGGGTGCCGCCGTCGGCTTGCATCAGCAGTTCGAGCACGGCGAACTCCTTGCGCGTGAGCGTCACAAATCGCCCGTTGCAGACGACTTCGCGTCGGAACGGATCGAGCCGCATCCCGCGGCGTTCGAGAACGGGCGGATGCGAAGTGAACCGACGACGGTTCAGCGCACGCAGCCGGGCGATCAGCTCGGGAAACTCAAAAGGTTTGGCCAGGTAGTCGTCGGCACCAAGTTCCAGGCCGCCGACGCGGTCTTCGAGCTGCCCCGCGGCAGTCAGCATCAGGATCGCCGGGCTCTCCGGGTCAGCGGCGAGTGTGCGGCAGACGTCATCGCCGTGGGTGCCGGGAATGTCGCGATCGAGCAGCACGACGTCGTAGTCGTTGATGTCCACGGCTTCCAACGCCGCGTCGCCGTCGCCGACCACGTCGGCCGCGATCGCATCCATCGCCAGGCGTGTGCGAATGGCGTCGGCGAGAAACTCCTCGTCTTCAACGATCAGCACTCTCACGCGTTCACCTTTCGGGCGGTTCTTTGTCTTCATCTCGAAGTCAGGCAGACCTGAAGTCAACCAGACGCGTGGTTATCAAAAGGTAAGCCAGCCACTTTACGTTCTCGAAACCTCCCTCTTGCTGAACTGGAATCTGCCCGGTCACCCGACCAGGCAACTGACGAAAGACAAGGCCATGCACTCAACTCTCCCCACCCGCACCATCCGTCGCACTGTCGCCGGCTCCCTTGCGGCTGCGGCCGGCGCACTCCTCCTGCTCGGCCTTACCGCCTGCTCGCCGAGCGCCGACACGGGCGACGACTTGAAGAGCAACGGCGACTTCGAAACCTCCATCGTCGACTGGAGGCAGAAGATGGATGACTGCATGAAAGAGGCAGGCTTCGACCTGACCGGCGGAGAAACCGCAGCAGGCGAACCGACAGGGTCGGTCGACACCTCACAGTTCGACATGGACGCCTTGAACAAGGCCTCCGTCGCCTGTACGGCGAAGGTCGGTGACGCACCGGTCGACCCGAACCAGCCGACCGAAGACGAAATGTTCGACACGCAGCTCGCCTTCGCGAAATGCATGCGCGATTCCGGCTACGACTACCCCGACCCGGTGAAGGGTTCCGGCGGCATGGGCGCGGCGTTCGGGTCCGACGTCGACCCGAATATCGTCGACGCCTGCTCGGCCAAGGCGGAGAAAGAAACCACCAAATGAGCGCCACCACTGACACCACCAACGCCAACGCCGGCAGCGACAGACCGGGCACCGTCGCCAAGCCGCGCCGCACCAAGCGCGCCCTGCTCCTCAGCGCCGTCGGTCTCCTCGTGGTCGCCGCGGTCGCCGCAGCCATCGTGCTCGTTCAGCCCCCGAACAAGGCCAGCTCTGACCCGAAGCCCGTGAACGTCGAGACGCTGAAGATCAGCCGCGGCGACCTCACCGAGCTGGTGCGTGCGTCGGGCACGCTGGGTTATTCGGCCCCCCGTGATCTCGGCACCTCGCTGTCCGGCATCGTCACCGGCTTCCCGCCCGCCGGCACCGTCGTCACAACCGGCCAGGAGCTTTTTCGTGTCGACAACATGCCCGTCATCCTGATGCACGGCGACCTGCCGGTCTGGCGGGCTTTCAGCACGGGTATGACGGATGGCGCCGACGTGCTGCAACTCGAGAAGAACCTGGCCACGCTCGGCTTCTTCACGCGAGAGCCTGACGAGGAGTTCGCCGGGAGCACGGCAACCGCCATCGAAAAGTGGCAGAAGTCAATGGGCCTCGAGAAGACGGGCACCATCGAAACCGGACGAATCATCTTCTCCCCCGCCGACGTGCGAATCCAAGCTCCGAAAGCCAGAATCGGCGATGCGGCCGGGGCAGCGGTGATCTCGGTGACCGGTGCGAACAAAGAAGTGCAAACCTTCATCGACACCTCGCAGCAGTCGCTCGCTCCCGTCGGCGCGCAGGTGAAGATCGCGCTGCCCGGCGGCGCAGAGACCACCGGGACCGTGGTCGCCATCGGCGCCCCCGTCGAAAAGGACGGCACCAACGGCAAGACCATGAAAATTCCGGTGACCCTCACCCTCGACGACCCGGCAGCCGCCGAATCCCTCGACAACGTGTCGGTCAGCATCGTGCTCACCCAGACCAAGCAAAAAGACGCGTTACTTCTTCCTGTTGCCGCCCTGCTTGCCCAGCCCGGCGGCGGATTCGCCGTGGAGGTCACGCTGAAGGACTCCTCGAAGTCCGGCAAGACAACGAGGCTGGTTCCAGTCGAGCTGGGCGCTTTCGCCGACGGTTTCGTCGCCGTCACCGGCGGCAAGCTTGCCGAGGGCGACACCGTCGTGGTGGCGAAATGAGTCCCGCCATCGTCGAGCTCCAGGGCGTGACTCGCAGCTACGGCTCACCGCCCACTGTGGCACTGAACGGCGTCGACCTGACGATCGACGAGGGTGAGATGCTTGCCATCGTCGGCCCGAGCGGGTCGGGAAAATCGACCATGCTCAACATCATCGGTTCACTCGACCGGGCCAGCTCCGGCGAGACGAAGATCGCCGGCAACGACGTGACCCGAATGACCGACGCCGAGTTGTCGGCGCTGCGTGCGTACACGATCGGGTTTATCTTTCAGCAGTTCCACCTCTCCGACGGGGTCACGGCTCTCGACAACGTGGCGACCGGTCTGCTCTACACCGGGATGCCGCCACGCGAGCGTCGCCGTCTCGCCGCCATCGCTCTCGAGCGCGTCGGCCTCGGCGACCGCCTCACTCACCACCCCCGCCAGCTCTCCGGCGGTGAACGCCAACGCGTCGCCATCGCGCGGGCCGTCGTCGGCGCCCCAAGGCTGCTTCTCGCCGATGAGCCGACCGGCAGTCTCGACACGAAATCGGGCGCCGGGGTCATGGAGATCCTCAACGAGTTGAACCGTGCGGGCACCACCGTCGTCGTGATCACCCACGACCAGGATCTGGCCGATCGGATGCCGCGCCAGGTGCGCATCCGTGACGGCGAAATCGTGGCCGATGTGCGGGCGAGCGCGGAGGTTGCGGCATGAGCCGTCGCACGAGTGCCAGCACGACGCCCTCCCTCCGATCCCGACTGCGTGCGGGCGACCTCTTTTCGCTCGGCTTTCACGGTCTGCGCGCCCGCCCGATGCGGGCGATCCTCTCCTCGCTCGGCATTGCCATCGGCATCGCCGCGATGATCTCGGTGATCGGCATCTCGACATCCAGTCAGGCGCTCATCAAAGAGAAGCTGGCCGACCTCGGCACCAACCTCCTCACGGTCAGCGGCGGAACTGATCTCCTCGGCCAGAACACCCCGCTCTCTCCCGAGGCGACCGCACTCATCCGTCGAATTCCCGGGGTGCAGCACGCCAGTTCGACCGCGACTCTCGAGAAGATCTTCGTCTTTCGGAATGCTCAGATCGAGCCCTCTCGCACGGGCGGGTTGACCGCTGCCGCGGCCGATCTCGACCTGCTGGAAGCGACGGGATCGACCATCTTGACCGGCACCTGGTTGAACGAGGCGACCGCGCAGTTCCCGACCGTCGTGCTGGGACGCACGGCGGCAGAGCGGCTTGGGGTCCAAACCGCCGGCGGGCTGGTCTGGCTCGGCAACCACCAGTTCACGGTGGTCGGCATTCTTGATTCTTCTCCACTCGTGCCGGAGCTCGACTCGACCGCGTTGATCGGCGAATCGATCGCCCAGCAGCTCTTCGGTTATGCCGGCAGCCCCACCACGATCTACGAGCGCTCCGACGAGGCCCGTGTGATGGAGGTCAGAAAACTGCTGCCACCGACCGTCAACCCCGTTTCGCCGAGCGCGGTGAAGGTCAGCCGCCCGTCCGACGCCTTGGCCGCACAGAACACCGTCGACCAGGCATTCACCGGGTTGCTCGTCGGGGTCGGTTCGATCGCGCTGCTCGTCGGCGGAATCGGTGTGGCCAACACGATGGTCATCTCGGTGCTCGAACGGCGACGTGAGATCGGCCTGCGCCGTTCCCTCGGAGCCACCCGGCGGCACATCCGGGTGCAGTTCCTCTTCGAGGCCATGCTGCTCTCCGCCTACGGCGGACTCGCCGGCACTGCGCTCGGCTGGATCATCACGGCCGTTGCCGCCAAAACCAACGGGTGGGTCGTGGCCATTCCGCCCGAAGTGCTCGTCGCCGGTATCGCCGTGACGATCGCAGTCGGGGCCATTGCGGGAGTATTGCCAGCTGTGCGAGCTGCGCGCACCTCGCCGACGGCGGCGCTGAGCGCCTAACGCAGCAACGCCCCTCCCATTCGACGGAGATTTGCACGATTTGGACCGTTTCCCGCCACATCTGGCCGGATTCGCGACTTATCTCCGTCGAATGGGGGAAAGCGGCTCCCGCCTGAAGCAGGCGAGCGGATGCCGGCACGTGAGCGCGACTCGACCCCGCTGCCAGGGCCTCCCCAGGTCGACTTCCGTACCGTTGTCGTGTCGCGAGTTTTGCTCAACATCCGCGATCGCCTTGCGTCGATTGTTGAACAATCGTATGCTTTTCCAGCATCAGTGGCCATCGGCGCTGACGATGCCCCCAAGGAAGTGAGCACGATGTCCACGACGATTACCACCCCCACGACGCCTCCGAAGAAACTCAAGAACAAACACCGCGGCGCCCTCGTCGGCGCGATGTTCCTCATGGCCACCAGCGCCGTCGGACCCGGCTTCATCGTGCAGACCACGAACTTCACGGTTCAGCTCGGTGCTGCATTCGCCTTCGCGATCGTCGTCTCGATCCTCGTTGACATCGCCGTTCAGCTGAATGTCTGGCGTGTCATCGGCGTGACCGGCAAGCGTGCCCAGGAACTCGCCAACACGGTGTTCCCCGGTGCCGGCTGGTTTCTCGCCGCACTCATCTGCCTCGGCGGACTCGTCTTCAACATCGGCAACATCGCCGGAGCCGGGCTGGGCGTCAACGCCATGCTCGGCATCGACCCGAAGATCGGCGGCGCGGTATCGGCTCTGATCGCCATCGGGATCTTCTTGAGCAAGCGAGCCGGGGTCGCCCTCGACAAGATCGTCGTCGTGCTCGGCGCCCTGATGATCCTGCTCATCGGCTACGTCGCGATCGTCTCGCGCCCGCCGCTCGGTGAGGCACTGCGCAACGCGGTCATCCCCGACAACATCGATTTTCTCGTCATCACCACCTTGATCGGCGGCACGATCGGCGGGTACATCACCTACGCCGGCGCGCACCGGATGATCGACGCCGGTGTGTCCGGCAAGGAGAACGTCGGCGAGATCACGCGTAGCTCGATTTTCGGAATCATCATCACCGGAGTCATCCGCGTGCTGTTGTTCCTGGCAATTCTCGGTGTCGTTGCCGGCGGCGTGACGCTCACCGGCGACAACCTCGCCGCCTCGGCGTTCCAGGCTGCGGCCGGGGACATCGGCCTGGTGCTGTTCGGCGTCATCCTCTGGGCGGCTTCGATCACCTCGGTGATCGGCGCGGCATACACCTCGATCTCCTTCGTGACGAGCGCGAAGACGAAGCCGCGCACCCGCAGCATCGCCACCTGCGTTTTCATCGCCGTATCGACCGTGGTCTACCTATTCCTCGGTCAGGCTCCAGCCACCCTGCTGATCATGGCGGGCGCCATAAACGGCCTCATCCTGCCCGTCGGCTTCACCGTCATCCTCTGGGTCGCCTGGCGTCGCCGCGACCTGCTCGGCGGCTACGTCTACCCGAAGTGGCTGCTGCTGCTCGGTGTCGCCGCCTGGCTGCTCACGCTCTTCCTCGGCTACCAGTCGCTCGGTGGCCTCGCCAAGCTGTGGGTGTAGCCGGCCCATGAGTGCAACGTCCTCCCTCACTCCCGCCGCCGCCCGGGCATTGTTCCGCGGTGGCCTGGTGGCTCCCACGGCCGGTTGGTCGCGGGGGTTCACCCAGGCGAACCTCATCATCGTGCCGCGGGAGCAGGCGGCGGACGTGGCGCTGTTTGCCGAGCGCAATCCGCAGGCCTGCCCCGTGCTCGGGGTGCTCGAGGCGGGCGAAACGAGCGGGCCGCTGCTCGCCGGGGGCGACATCCGCACCGATCTGGCCCGGTACACGGTCTACGAGCACGGCGTGCTCGTCGACACGCCGACTGACCTCTCAGCCTGGTGGCGCCCCGACCTCGTGACGTTCATCGTGGGCTGCAGTTTCACCTTCGAGACGGCGTTGCAGGATGCCGGGGTGCCGATCGCGCACATCGACCAGGGCAAGAACGTGCCGATGTACCGCACGAACCGGCGCTGCGTGCCGGCCGGAACTCTCAGCGGGCCGCTCGTCGTCTCGATGCGCCCAATTCCGCCGACCGGGTGGATGACGCGGTACGCATCACCGGACGTTACCCCGCGGTGCATGGCGCGCCGGTGCATGTGGGCGACCCCGCCGAACTCGGAATTACTGATCTCGGCTCGCCCGACTTCGGTGACGCGGTCGAGTTGCACCCCGGGGACGTTCCGGTCTTCTGGGCCTGTGGCGTCACCCCGCAGGCGGCCGTGATGGAGTCGCGCTCGCTTCTGGCGATCGGGCATGCGCCGGGTCACATGCTGATCACGGATGCCCGAGACTCCGACTACCTGGTGGACTAGCGACTTATCAGCTCATCGGTTCACGGGCTGACCATCCCGGTGATCGAGGAGCAGCCGACGGAGTCGGCCGCATCTCGAGATCCCGTAAGCCGATCCTCGGGCGTGGGTCGCGTTTGAAGGTCGGCTCACTGGGTCTCGAGACACGGGCTCGCTGCGCTCGCTCGCCCTCGACCAACGCGATAGGCGCGCAACCGCCAGCGAATCAACGATAGTTAGGCCGACTCGGCCACCATCGCATCGAGCAGCTGCGCCTCCGCGCGGCGCAGGTAGTCCCCCATCAGCTCTGCGGCCTGGGCGCGTTCCCCGGCGTCGACGAGTTCGGCGATGCGGGCATTCTCTTCGATGTACGGCTCGTGAAAGCCCGGGTCGGCCACCATCGAGTGGAAGACCAGCCGCATCTCGGCCAGAACCTGTTCCATCTGAATGTTCAGCCGTTCGCTTCCGGCGAGGGCGACGACCGCTTCATGGAAGCTCTGGTTCGCCCCCGCCATCTCTGACACCGAACCGCTCGCGCGGGCCAGACGCGCCCGGGCAACGGCAGCGTGCATCGGCCGGGTGTTGCCGTGCGGGGCCCAGAGCAGCGCGGCCGGCTCCAGAAACCGGCGCACCCGGTAGATCTCGCGGATGTCGTCGGCGGTCGGCTGCGCGACGAAAACACCGCGGTTGGGAATCCGCGTCACCACATGCTCGGCGGCGAGGGTTGAGAACGCCTCCCGGAGGGTATTGCGGGAGACCCCGAGCACTTCGCCGAGTGCCTCCTCGGCCAGCTTCGCGCCCGGCGCGAGCTGCCCGGCCGCGATGCGTTCGCGCAGCACTGACGCCACCCAGGTTCCGGTCTCCGCATGGCGCACCTCGGCGCTCTGCTGTCGCAGATCGGTCAGGATGTCTTCGAGAGTCATACGCCCACGATAGGGGTGAGTCAGCCGACGATTGATGCGACAGGGGAGTTCACGCTCACCGTGTCCCCCGTCTGCACCAGCTGGTCCTGCAGAATGCCGGGCCGGTGGGCTCGAATGGTCGACTCCATTTTCATCGCCTCAATCACGAGAACCGGCTCACCGGCGGCGACGGATGACCCCACCGGAACGAGCCATTTCACGACGGTTCCGCCCATCGCGGAGTGCAGTCTCTCCGGGTCGGCGACTGTCGCCGTTGCCGCGGCAAGGGCGGCGGCCGCGCCGATCGGAGCGCCTGCCTCCAGGCTTGCGAGCAGCGCGGCGGGCAGGCCGACCGCCATCCGTCGCCCGTCCAGCTCGATGCTGATCGTGCGGCGCGCGGCCTCGGGCGGCACAACACCGAGCGCCGGGTCTGGCAGGAGCTGCTCGGTGAACTCGGTTTCGATCCAGCCGGTGTACACCCCGAGGCGGTCGGGTGCGGTGAAGGCCGGCGACTCGACGACTGCCCGGTGGAAGGGCAGCACTGTCGCGAGACCCTGGATGTCGATCTCGGCGAGGGCCCGGCGCGCGCGGCGGAGTGCCTGCTGGCGATCGGCGCCGGTGACGATGAGTTTGGCGAAGAGCGAGTCGAACTGCCCGGGTACGAGACCGCCGGAGCGCAGCCCGGTGTCCACCCGGATTCCGGGCCCGGTCGGCGGAGCGAAGGCGGTCACCGTGCCGGGGGACGGCAGGAAGCCGCGCGCCGGGTCTTCGGCGTTCAGCCGGAACTCGAAGGAGTGTCCCCGCGCCTCTGGATCGCGCTCGACCGGCAGGGCGCCGCCGGCCGCGATGGCGAGTTGTGCCTGCACGAGGTCGATGCCTGAGGTTTCTTCGGTGATCGGGTGCTCCACCTGCAGGCGCGTGTTGACTTCGAGAAACGAGATGGTGCCGTCTTGGGCGAGCAGATACTCGACGGTGCCCGCGCCGCTGTAGCCGGCCTCCCGGCAGATGGCCTTCGCCGAGGTGTAGATCAGGTCGCGCTGGGCCGGGGTCAGGAAGGGGGCCGGCGCTTCTTCGACGAGTTTCTGATTGCGGCGCTGCAGCGAGCAGTCGCGGGTTCCGACGACGATGACGTTGCCCCGGCCGTCGGCGAGAATCTGGGCCTCGACGTGCCGCGGCTGGTGCAGAAAGCGTTCGACGAAGCACTCGCCGCGACCGAAGGCCGCCTGGGACTCACGCACGGCCGAGTCGAAGGACTCCTCGATCGCATCCATCTCCCAGACCACTTTGAGGCCGCGCCCGCCGCCGCCGAACGCCGCCTTGATCGCGATGGGGAGGCCGTGCTTCTCGGCGAAGGAGCGTACCTCTGCGGCGGTCTCGACGGTTCCTTCGCTGCCGGCGACAAGGGGCGCCCCGACGCGAATTGCGATCTCTCGCGCAGAGACCTTGTTACCGAGCAAGCGAATCGCTTCGGGGCTCGGGCCCACCCAGGTCAGACCGGCGTCGCCGACGGCCTGCGCGAAGTCGGCGTTCTCCGAGAGAAAACCGTAGCCGGGGTGCACGGCGTCGGCTCCGGAACGCCGCGCGATGGCGAGCAGCTTGTCGACGTTGAGGTAGGTGTCGGCCGGCGCATCGCCGCCGAGGGCGAAGGCTTCGGTCGCCACGCTCACATGCAAGGCGTCGGCGTCGACGTCGGCATAGACGGCAACGGACTCAAGCCCGGCATCGTCGCAGCCGCGGGCGATGCGCACGGCGATTTCACCGCGGTTGGCAATCAGTACTTTTCGCATGGGGGCTCTTTCAGTGCTGGGACGACACGGATGCAGCACGAGGGACTGCAAGGAAACGGATGTGGGCTCCGGTCGGCAATTGAGCCGCCCGGTCGAGGTCGCACTCAAGCACAACGCCAAGCACGGGGTAGCCGCCGGTCACCGGATGATCGGCGAGAAACAAGACGGGGAGGCCGGAGGCCGGCAGCTGGATGGCTCCGCTGACGGTGCCCTCGCTGGCGAGTTCGCCCGTCTTCTCCCGACGCAGCGCTTCGCCGGCCAGTCGCAAACCGATGCGGTTCGACTGCGCGGTGACCGTCCAGCTCTGTCGGCTGAACTCGGCGAGGGTCTCGGTGCTGAACCAGTCGGCGCGGGGGCCGGGAACGTAGCGGAGTTCGGTGACGGTCTCCGCTGACGCCGGATCGGTGGCGCAGGCGGAGCCGGTCTCAGGGAGCGAGGCAGAGCCGGTCTCCGGGGAACCGACGACACTCGTCGGCGGTGCCGGCAGCACCGCCAGGGCACTCCCGGCCACCAGCACCGCCGGGCCGATGCCCGACATCGTGTCGGTGGCCCGGCTTCCGAGCAACACCGGGGTGTCGAAGCCGCCGCGCACGGCGACGTAGCTGCGCACGCCCGTCGTCGGAGTTCCAATGGTGAGTGTCTCGCCCGCGAGCAGGGCGAACGGCGCGAATCCGGGGACCGAGCGCATGCATCCGTCGCCGTCGGTGACCTCGAGCGAAACCGTTGCTCCGGTTACCGCGAGCACCTCGTCTGACACAGCATGCAGCACCAGTCCGCCGAGCGCATTCTCGAGAACTGCCGCGGTGGCGGCGTTGCCGGCGAGCCGGTTCGCCTGGCGCACGGCGCCCCGGTCGAGGGCGCCGGAACCGGCCACACCGAGGCTCGCATAGCCCGGCCGGCCGAGGTCTTGCACGGTGGTCTGCAGTCCCGGATTGCGCACGATCAGGCCGGCGCTCGGCCGAACATCGCGCTGTTCGGCGGGATCGAGAGAGACCGGCGTTGCGGGGGCAGCGGGAGCAGCAGGGGCGGCAGCGGTGAGCAGGCTCGCCCGCACCGCCCGAAACTGCACGCGGTTGCCCGGGCGCACGAGCGCGGGTTGCGGTCGGTCGAGGTCCCACATCGTGGCCGTCGTGTGCCCGATGAGCTGCCAGCCGCCCGGCGATACCCGGGGATAGACGGCGGAATAGGTGTCGGCGAGCGCGACCGAACCAGCGGGAACACTCGGCCGGGGTGTGCTGCGGCGCGGCACCGCCAGCGTGCTGTTCTCCCCCACCAAGTAGGCGAAGCCGGGCGCGAAACCGCCGAACGCGGCGGTCCAAGTCTGGTCGCCGTGCGCGGCGATGACCGCCTCACGGCTCAATCCGGTGAGTCCGGCGACGTCGTCGAGGTCGAGGCCGTCGTAGATCGTGTCAATCGTCACGAGTGTGTCATCGGCGACGACCGCCTCGGTCAGGTCGAGGTGGCGGAGAGCCTCCGCGTAGCCGCGCGCCGCGCGAGCCGAGTCGGCGGTCACGAGAACCGTCGTGGCGGCCGCGACGACATCGACCTGGCCGGCGAGCGGATGCTGCTCCAGGTACGCCTGCAGACTGAGAACCTCGGCGAGGGTGCTGAGTTCAACGAGTACCGCCCGATCACCCACGGGGCGCAGGATCGACACCGGCCTGGTCGCCGCCACGCTAAACGAAGCTCCGGATGCTCACGCCGGCACCGAGCAGGGCCGTGCGAATCGCACCGGCCAGGCTCACTGCCTCGGGAGTATCGCCGTGCAGGCACAGGCTGTCGACCGACACGTCGATCAGGGTGCCGTCGATGGCACGCACCTGGCGGTCGATGGCGATGCGCAGCACCTGCTCGATCACGGCATCCACCGAGTGCAGCACGGCGCCCGGCAGAGTGCGGGAAACGAGGGAACCGTCGGCGTTGTAGGCGCGATCGGCGAAGGCCTCTGTAACAACCCGGAGGCCGGCGTCCGACGCCACCCGGGCGATCTCGGAGTTCGGCAGCACCATGAGCGGCAAGCTGGGGTCGACGGCCAGAATCGCCTCGGTCACCGCTCGCGCCTGCTCCGGATGCCGGGCGATGGTGTTGTAGAGGGCGCCGTGCGGTTTCACGTAGCGCACGGCAGTGCCGGCCGCGGCGGCGAGCGCCTGCACCGCACCGATCTGATAGATCACGTCGTCGGTGAGCTCGCTGGGCACCATGTCGATGAAGCGACGGCCGAAGCCGGCGAGGTCGCGGTAGCCGGGATGCGCCCCCACCGTGACGCCGGCGGCGGCAGCGGCGGCGCAGGTGGCCCGGATGCCGCTGGGATCGCCGGCGTGGAAACCACCTGCGACATTGACGCTGGAGACCGAGGCGATGATGGCCTGGTCATTGCCGAAGGACCAGTTGCCGAAGGACTCGCCTACGTCGCTGTTGAGATCGATAGTGATAGTCGGCATCCGTTCTCCATTGAAAGAAAAGTTCTACTCACTAGCCTGCACCATTTCGACGGATTGTTCAACAATCCTTCATCATTGTCGCCCGAGAGGTTGAGAGATGTGCCGGGCGGTCGACCTACGGTGTGTCGCTGAGCCCGAGAACGACAGCAGCATGCGCAGAATTTGCAGCGCTTCCGAAGATGCCGATACGCAGCATGCTCGAGAGGCCGTAGGCGAGGGCCAGAACAACTTCAGCTCGCGCCGTTGCTTCACCCGGCTCAAACGCTTCAGCCATTGCAGTCTCGATTGCGTGCAGAATGCGCTGATAGAGCGGTGTCAGCGACACGCCCGATCCCGGATTCGACGTGGCGTACGACGTCAGTGCATCCAAGACGATGTCGTCCTGTGGCCGGGCCCCCTGCCAAGTCTCACCGAACAATTCATCAAGAATGACCTGGCGCCTCATGCCGACCGGAGCTGCCTCGACGATGCGTTCTAGGGAGGCGGCGTACCGCTCGATGTAGGAGTCGACAAGCGCGTTCAGTTGGTCAGACTTGTTACCGAGGTAGTGCCTCACGTGCCCCCGGCTCCAGCCGGAACGGTCGGCGACAGCCTGCACGGTCAGGCCGTGGATTCCACTTTCCGTGATACAGGCGGCGAGCGCTTCAAGCATCTCCGCTTGACGCTCCGGGGCGAGGCTGGGTCGCAAACGTATTCCTTTCGAGGACGAAGATCGGGCGCGAACACGGCGGGCGTGCATACGGCGTGAACACAGAGTGTCACATCTTGCCGAATGGCGGCGAAAGACTGCCATGACGAGTTTATTGTCAGATTGACAATCTACTGGATGCTGTGTTTGTATTTCCCCCAATGCCGCAGTGAAGCGGCGCCTATCTCAAGGAGATTGACGTGTCCTCAAAGAAGAGATCTCGTCTGGTGGCCGGTGCCGCGGTACTCGCGGTGGCCCTGGCCGGCTGCGCCGGCACCAACGCGAACCGCACAGAGAAGCTTGAACTCGTCGAAACCACGGCCCCCGCCGTGGCCGGCCTCGACAAGCTGGTTTGGAACCTCCCCTACGGCGAGCCGTTTTCGCTGGACCCCGCCCAATCGGCCGGGGAATCCAACTCGACGGTCATCGGCAACGTCTGCGAGAGCCTCCTGCGGATCAACCCCGACTTCTCGGTTGAGCCGAACATCGCCGAGGTGGAGCAGGTCGACGACCTGCACTACCGAATCAGCCTGCGCGACGGCGTGACCTTCTCCACGGGCGCGCCCGTCACAGTCGACGACGTGATCTACAGCATGACGCGCTATTTCGACGTGGAACTGGGCTCCTCCTGGAGCACGAACTACACGTCGGTGACCTCGATTGACGCGACCGGGGACAGCGAGGTCACCGTGACGCTCTCCGAACCCGACGCGTTCTTCTACAACGGGCTGGCGCTGCCCTCTGGCGTCATCATCGACCGCACCTCGGTGGAATCCGCCGGAGACGCTTTCGGCACTCCGGCTGGCCTACCCGTCTGCACCGGCCCGTACGTGCTCGACTCCTGGGACAAGGGAGAGCAGATCACCCTGACGAAGAATGACGCGTACTGGAATGAGGAGCGAGCAGCCCTCACCCCGACGGTCGAGTTCAAGTTCCTTATGGACACCGCCGCGGCCACCACAGCGCTGAAGACCGGTGACATCAACGGCGCCTTCAACTTCCCGATCTCCTCGATCCCGCAGCTCTCCGGCGGGGCCGGCAGCATCGCCTACGGCCGAGGCCTCGGACTCACCTCGATCATCTTCGTGCACGTCGAGGACGGCCCGCTGGCCGATCCGAAGCTGCGCGAAGCCCTGACGCTCGCCGTCGACTACGAGGGAATCCGCTCCGGCATGTTCGCCAACGCGGCCGAGCTGAACAAAACCCTCACCCCCAAGTCCGCGTGGGGATACTCGGAAGACATCTTCCAGGAGGCCTGGGACGCCCTACCTGAGGTGACGACCGATCTCGAACGTGCCGCCGAACTCGTGAAGGAAGCAGGCCCGCAGTCGGAGCCGATCGTGCTCAGCTACATCAGCGGAATCCCGGAGAGCGTGCAGATCGCCACCGCGATGAAGGATGCCGCAGAAGGCATCGGCCTGAAACTCGAGCTCAACGCGCAGACCGAGGCAGAGAACATCGCCATGTACTTCGATGACGAGGCCCGCGTGGGCACAGACCTCATGCTCTGGGAGGGCTACCTGGATGTGCCGGACCCCGCCGCCTACTACGTGATGTACACAAGTGACACGCTCTTCAACGCCCCCGGCTTCAAGAATGCCGAGTTCGACCAGCTCGTCGCCGACGCCCGCACGACACTTGATGACGACGAGCGCGCTCGCATCATCACCGAGGCACAGCGGATCTACTCGGAGAACCTCAACATCATCCCGCTGGTCTCCCAGTACACCCGGCTCTTCCAGAGCGCGGGCGTGACCGGGGCGTCACCGACGCAGACCTTCCTCTACTCCCCATGGGCGGCATCTGTCGGAAAGGCGGCCGAGTAATGGCTGGACTTGAAACTGTTCCCCAGTCAGAGGCCGACGACCGCGCCCTGCACACCGTCGTCACCACCCGCGACGGCATCCGACTGGCTACGGATGTCTACCTGCCCGGCACGGGCAGCACGCCCGCGCCGACCGTCCTGATCCGTCTGCCGTATGACAAGACCGGGCGCTACACCTTCATTCCACAGATCGGCGCGCACTTCGCTGCTCACGGTTTCGCCGTTGTCACACAGGACGTCCGCGGAAAATACCTCTCCGAGGGTGAACGCAACCCGTTCGTCAACGAGGTGAACGACGGCGTCGACACCGTGGACTGGATCATCGCGCAGGACTGGTCAGACGGCAATGTCGGCACCTGGGGCGACTCCTACTACGGGTTCACCCAGTGGGCGCTTGCGAGTTCAGGACACCCGGCGCTGAAGGCGATCGTGCCCCGGGTGACCGGCCACCGGTTCATGGACATGAGCCCGGGGGGAGGCTTGCCGACCCTGACTCTCCTCGACTGGCTCATCGACGCGTGGTCCATCTCCGACCTCGTCTTGAACGGCGGCACCGACCACAGCAGCGTGCCGGCGATCGACATGGTGCACCCGGAGCTCACCGACGGCGACGCACTGTTCCGCCGGTACGTCCTCACCGAACTGGAGCAGCCGGAGGACCTCGTGCGCCGAGTGTTCCCGAAGGGCGACCCGGCCGCACTGCTGCCGGTCCCCGCGCTGCACACCGGCGGCTGGTTCGACAACCTGCAGTTCTGGCAGCTCGACGACTGGGAGTCGAGCCTCGGCTCCACGGCCGGCGCACACCAGTACCTGCGGATGTGGTCGAGCGACCACGAGGACTACCGTTGGCGGCCCAGGGCGACCCCGCTGGGTGCCGACTTCGGTCTCAGCTCCGACGCGCTCGCCGAGCACATCCCGGCACTCCTGGCCGAGCCGATCTCGTTCTTCAACCACTACCTGCGTGGGGGCGAGGGCCGCTGGGCTGCAGCACAGGTCAGCTACGAGCTCTGCGGTGTCGGCGACCGGGACGCCGCATCCTGGCCACCGGCGAGCAGCCGGATGCGCGTCTTCGGTCTCAGCTCAACCGGTGACCTGGTCGCCGAGGGAGAGGGCACCTCCGGCGGTGTCGTCGAGTGGGAACACCGCCCGGACGCCCCACTGCCATTCCCGATCGAGAGCGAGTGGGACCAGAACCGGGGCGGCGTGCCGGATGAGTCTGCTTTGTGCTCACGCGACGACGTCGCGACGTTCGACAGCGCAGCGATGGACGCGGACTACGACCTCGTCGGCCGCATCGAGCTCACCGCGCGGATCGAAGCGCCGAGTACCCGCACGCACCTCGTGGCCCGCTTGTACGACGTCGACCAGAGCGGTGACGCCCGGTTCATCGTCGGCAACGGTTTCGATGTGCTCGCCGATGGGCAGACCGAGTTCCAGTTGCGGCTCGGTGACACCGCCTACCGGGTGCCGGCCGGTCACCGTCTGCGCCTGCTCGTCGCCACGAGCCTGTCCGGGCAGTACCCGGTGCATCCGGGCACCGACGAGAACCCGTGGACGGCAACCGACCACCGCGCGGCCCGCCAGCGCCTGCTGCTGGATGGCGCCGCACTCACACTTCCAGAGGACTGCGGTTGACCGGCGCAGCGTCGATCATCCGTCTCGTTGCGGGCAGGATCCTGGGCGCAGCCGCCACGATGTTCGCCACCACGATCGTCGTGTTCTCGGCGCTCTACCTCGTGCCGGGCGACCCGCTCTCGATCCTGCTCCGCGGGCGCAAACCCACGCCTGAACTCGTCGAACAGATGCGCCTTGAGTACGGGCTCGACCTGCCGTTCGTCGAGCGGTACTGGAACTGGTTCACCGGGCTGCTCCAGGGCGACCTCGGGTATTCGATCCAGTTCCAGCAGAACGTCGCAGATCTGATCGCCTCCCGGCTGCCGACGACCATCTGGCTCGTCGGGTACACGGCCGTGCTCATCCTGATCGGCGGGATCGCGCTCGGCGTCTGGTCGGCCATCCGCGGCGGCCGCACCGACGCGACCGTGCTTGCCGCGACCTCGGCGATGTCCGCGCTGCCGGCGTTCGTGGCCGCTCTCGTGCTCCTCTTCGTCTTCGCCGGGGCACTCGGCTGGTTCCCCACCTTCGGCGGGGGCGGGCCGGATGTGCTCAGCCGGATCGAGCACCTCACCCTCCCGGCGGTCGCCCTGGCAATCAGTTATGTCGGGCTAATGTCGCGGATCACCCGGTCGGCGGTCCGTGCAGAACTGGGAAGCGACCACGTCGAATCCGCCCGGCTGCGCGGCCTCGGCGGCGCCTACCTGTTCCGCCACCACGTGGCACGGAACGCGACAGTGCCGGTACTCACCTATGCGGGTGTCCTGATCGCGGGCCTGCTCGTGACCAGCCAGCTGGTGGAGTCGGCGTTCGGGCTGAACGGCATCGGCGGCCTCGTCGTCGACTCCGTGAAGAACCTCGACCTCGCCGTCGTTCAGGCGGTCACACTCCTCGTCATCACGGCATTCGTCGTGACCAACCTTCTCGTCGACCTCGCCAACCCGATGATCGACGTCCGCCTCCGACGCACAGGGAGGGCCCGATGAACAGCATGGTCCTGACACGCAAGGTCACCCCGATGCGGACGGCAGGCGGTGGACGCGGGATGTTCACGATCGCAGCGGGCGTGCTCGGCGCCGTCCTGATCGCGGCGATCTTCGCTCCGTTGATCGCCCCGCACAGCCCGTTCGCCGTCAACCTCGGCCTGACGAACGCGCCCCCAGGTACACCGGATCACATTCTCGGCACCGACGGCAGCGGGCGTGACATGCTCAGCCGGCTCATTTACGGAGCGCAAACCAGCCTGATCGGGCCGACCCTTGCGATCGTCGTTTCCGTCGTTCTCGGCGTCGGCATGGGGGCAGCGGCCGCCTGGGCCGACGGATGGGTCGATACGGTACTCACCCGCATCATCGACTTCCTCCTCGCCTTCCCCGGACTGCTCGTCGCCGTGTTCGCGGTCGCGCTCTTCGGCCCCGGCCTCGTCGCGCCGGCGATCGGTATCGCCATCGCCTACGCGCCGGTGATCGCGCGGGTCACCCGCAGCGTGGTGCTGACAGAGCGGGGCAAGCTCTACGTTGTCGCCGACCGCGTGATGGGCTTCTCTTCCTGGCGCACACTCACCACGACGCTCCTGCCGAACATCGCCCCGCTGATCCTCTCCCAGTGCGTCGTGAGCTTCGGTTACGCGCTCGTCGACCTGGCCGCGCTGTCCTTCCTCGGCCTCGGCGTGCAGCCGCCGGCCGCGGACTGGGGCCTCATGTTGAACGAGAGCCTCTCCTCGCTGCTGCTCGGCGCGTGGTGGGTGATGGCCTTCCCGGCCGGATGCCTCGTCATCGTCATCGTGTCCATCAACGCAGTCGGCGAAGGGCTGCTCGAACGTTTGTCCAGGAGGTCGAAGTGAACGCGCTCATCGAAGTCGAGGGCTTCACCATGGAGCTCGGCGACGAATCCTTCCGCCGCCCTGTCCTCGAAGATGTCACCCTGCGCGTCGAGCCGGGACGCTGCCTCGGGATCGTGGGCGAGTCCGGCAGTGGAAAATCGCTGCTCACCCGCGCACTGCTCGGCAGCTTCCCGGCCGGGGCCACCGTCCACGGCCGGATCACCGTCGCCGGCACCGTGGTCACCGATGCCGCACCAGAGGCGGTGCGCGCGCTGCGCAGCAGTGATGTGGGCATCGTCTTCCAGGACCCGCGTGCGAGCGTCAACCCGCTGCATCCGATCGGCGACTTCCTCACTGAAGCGGTCGTGCGTTCCGGGCAGTTCCGTCCGGACGAGGCACGCACGCGAGCGGTGGAACTCCTTACGACGATGCGCCTGCCCGCCCCTGAGACGCTGCTCAAGCGTTACCCGGACGAACTGTCCGGCGGCATGCTGCAGCGCGTGGTCATCGCCGCGGCCATGATGCCGGCGCCGTCGATCCTGCTTTGCGACGAGGCGACCACCGCGCTCGACGTGACCACGCAGGCCGAGATCGTCCGGTTGCTGCGTGGACTGCAGGACGAGATGGGCATCGCACTCGTTCTTGTCACTCACGACCTGGAGCTGGCGGGCGACCTGTGCGACGACCTCTGCGTCCTCTATGCCGGGCAGGTGCAGGAATACGGACCGACCGACTCGGTGCTTGATGCGCCGAAACACCCGTATACGTCGGCGCTGCTCGCTTCCATCCCACGAATCGGCGACTGTGCCGAGCGCACCCTGCCGGTGATCCCGGGCAACGTGCTGCCGCTCACCGCGGAGTCGAAGGGATGCCTGTTCGCGCCGCGCTGCGCAGACTACGAACCGTCGGCCTGCGACCTGTCACGGATCGCGCTGCGACAAAGCGACGACCGCCAGGTCCGCTGCGAAAGGGTCTCCGCATGAGCGTCGTGGAATTCGACCGGGTGACCAAGGTGTTCCGCGGTCACGGTGTCGAACACACGGCTGTCAGTGATGTCAGCTTCAGTCTCGCGGCCGGGGAATCGCTCGGGCTGATCGGTGAGTCGGGATCGGGCAAGTCGACGATCGCGAAGCTCATCCTCGGGCTGGAGACGGCGACGAGCGGGACGATCCTCCTCGATGGGCATGCCCTTGGCGACCCGCCTCGCCGCCGCACCGACCGACTGGCGCACGCCAAACGTGTGCAGATAGTCTTCCAGGACCCGTACCTGTCGCTGAACCCCAGGCTCACCGTCGGGGCCGCGGTCGAGAGGGTGCTGCACCTGCACGGCCACGGCTGGGTAGAGTCACGCAGCCGGGCACGCGCCCTGCTCGCCGAGGTGGGCCTCGGGGAACGCGAGGCGGGCGCACGGCCTGACCAACTGTCCGGCGGCCAGCGACAGCGCGCTGCGATCGCCAAGGCGATCGCCGTCAGCCCGCGCCTGCTCATCCTCGACGAGGCCGTCGCGGCGCTCGACGTGTCGGTGCAGGCGCAGGTGCTCAACCTGCTCAACGAGCTGCGCGCGGCCGAGGGGATGAGCTACCTCTTCATCACCCACAACCTTGCTGTCGTGCAGTACGTCACCGACCGATCGGTCGTGCTCTGCACGGGCGAGGTCGTCGAATCCGGCGACACCCGCACCCTGCTCTCCCAGCCCAAGCACCCCTATGTGCAGGGGCTGCTCGATTCCGTACCCGGACGGGTCGGGGCGCGCCGAATGGTCAGTGCTGACCGCGCCGCCGCCCGAGTCTCGATCATCTAAAAGGAAGGCACCAGATGTCCCACACACCGAAACTCGACACGATTTTCGTCAACGGCAGGGCGTATTTCGGCGGTTCCGAACCGACGAGGAAGTGCGCTGTCGGCGTCGCGAACGGCACCATCGCCGCGATCGGCACCGACGCGGAACTCCTGGACCAGGCAACCGCGAGCACCACGATCGTCGACCTGGCCGGCGGCCTGCTCAGCCCCGGCTTCCGCGACTCGCACGTGCACGCCCTCTTCGGCGGAATCGGCTTGCGCCAGTGCTCCATGTACGACGTCGAGACGGCAGAAGACTGCTTCGACATCCTGCGCGCGTACGCCGACGCGCATCCGGACTCCGAATGGCTTGTCGGCGGCGGCTGGAACATGGACTCGTTCCCGAACGGCATCCCGACAGCGGCCATGGCCGACGAGGTCGTTGCGGACCGCCCGACCTACATGATCGAGCGAGGCGCCCACAGCGCCTGGGTGAACAGCGAGGCGCTGCGCCGTGCCGGAATCACCAGCGACACTCCAGACCCCGCGGACGGCGTGATCGGGCGGTACCCGGACGGCAGCCCGAACGGCATGCTGTTCGAGGGCGCTGCTTCGCTGGTCGCCGATCTGCTGCCCGAGTTGTCCCCGGCGGACTACGAAGCCGGCCTGCTCGCCGCGCAGGACTACCTGTTCTCCCTCGGCGTCACCGCCTGGCAGGACGCCCTGATCGGCGCCTACAGCGGGTTCGCCGACAACTGGGGCACCTACGATGCGGCCGACCGCGCTGGCGTGCTCAAGGCGGATGTCGTGGGCGCGCTCTGGTGGGACCGCAACCTCGGGCTCGAGCAGATCCCCGACCTCGTCCGCCGCCGGGTGGAGGCACACGGCGACCGGTTCCGCCCGACGACCGTCAAGATGATGGTCGACGGCGTCGTCGAGGCGAAGACGGCGTCGATGGTGCACCCGTACCTCGATCTGCACGGGCACCCGACCGACAACCACGGCCTCACGTTCATCGAGAAGGAGACCCTCGTCGAGGGCGCCGTGCAGCTGGACGCCCTCGGCTTCCAGCTGCACTTCCATGCGCTCGGCGACCAGGCCGCGCGGGACGCCCTGGACGCGATCGAGGAGGCCAGGCGCCGCAACGGCACCTCTGCGGGCCGTCACCACATCGCGCACCTCCAGGTGGTGCAGCCCGACGACATCGTCCGGTTCGCTGAGCTCGACGCGACAGCAAACATCCAGGCACTCTGGGCGTGCGCCTCACCGGAACGCGACGAACTACTCGTGCCCTTCCTCGGCCCGGACCGGGTCGACCTGCAGTGGGGTTACGGCTCGCTCGACCGTGCCGGCACGCACCTGGCCGTCGGTAGCGACTGGCCGGTCTCCAGCCCTGACCCGATCCTGGGCATGCACGTGACTGTGAACCGCCAGCCGCCGGTGGAGCTTCTCTTCGGCCACCCGCAGGTGCCCGCATTCCTGCCGGAGCAGGGGCTCGAGCTCGACCGAGTCTGGAACGCTTACACGCAGGGTTCGGCATTCACGAGCCACGCCGATCACCGAAGCGGCAGCATCCAGGTGGGCATGGATGCCGACCTGGTCGCCCTGAGCCGCGACCCATTCCTGCACCCGGTCGATGAGATTTCGTCGGCGACGGTGCAGCGCACATTCGTGCGGGGCGAGCAGGTGTACGCCGCACACTGAACTCGTCGCGCTAGCGTCAGTTGCGTTGCCGGATGCGGAAAACGTCGAAGAGCACGCGCAAAGTGAGCACCCCCGACAGAATCACCAGCATGTAGCCGAAGATCTGGAACAGTGTCAGCGTCGGGCTGACCTGCGGTCCGCCGGTACTGACGAGCAGCATCACCGCCATGATTCCGAAAGCCGCGGCCAGGAAGGTGACGGCGATGAGATTGACGAGATCGCGAATGAGATCGCGGTCGCGCCGATCCGCGAAGGGACGGATGTTGACGGTGAAGCGTCCGTCGACGAGCGCACCGGTGAGCCGGTCGATGCGTGCGGGAAAGCGGCGCACGAGGGGAAGCAGCGACATGACCTCATCGTTGATGCTCGTGAAGAGCGCGCGCGGCTTGAATCCCTCGGCGACCCGGTCGGCGGCATAGCCGCTCGCCTCGGTGAGAATGTCGAAGTCGGGGCTGAGGTGGCGCAGAGTTCCCTCGAGCGTGGCGACGGCGCGAAATGCCAGGGCGAGCTCGGACGGCACCGCGATGCGGTTCAGGGTCAGCATGCGCACCATCTCGGTGAAAACGGTGACGTCGAGGGAGGCTCCCGGGCCGAGTCGGGTCGCCACGAAGACGCCGATTTGGCGTCGGAGGCTGACTTCGTTGATCTCGTCCGGTAATTCGACGAACGCCAGCAACGCGTCGGTGAATGCCCCGGCATCGCCGCGGTAGAAGGCGAGCAGCACATCGCCGATTTGCGCGCGGAGCTGCGAGTCGAGTCGGCCGACCGACCCGAAGTCAAGAAGCACCAGTTCTCCGTCGCCGCGGAGGATGATGTTGCCCGGGTGCAGATCGGCGTGGAACACCCCATCGTCGATGATCTGAACGAGTGTCGAGCGCAGCAACCGGTTGGCCTGCTCGGCCCGCTCGGCGGCCGAGTGGTCGCGGAGCGCGCTCACATCGCTGAGAGTGTCGCCATCGACCAGCTCCATGACAAGCACCTTGCTGGTGCTGATCTCGGGATAGTGCTGGGGAATCCCCACCCGTTCGGCCCGCGCGTGTTTGGCCTGCGCCAACGCCATCGCCGTCATGTTGCGGGATTCCACGCCGTAGTCGAGTTCGTCGTGGAGGCTGGCCGCGAAGTTGTGGGCAAGCTCCTGCACGCCGAGTTCTTGACCCCACGCCGTCGAGCGCTCGAGCTGGGCGGCCAGCCGGAGCGTGATGTCGAGGTCCCGCTCGACCAGATTCACGATCCCCGGTCGTTGCACCTTGACGGCCACCGATTCCCCGGTGATCAGCGTCGCCCGGTGCACCTGCCCGATCGAGGCTGCGGCCAAGGGGATTTCGTCGAACGAGGCGAACACCGTCTCGACGGACTCGCCGAGTTCGGATTCGAGCAGACGGCGAACGTCGGTCCACTCCGCCGGCGGCACCCGTTGCTGAAGCAGGGCGAGCTCCGCGAGGAACTCCTTCGGGAGCAGATCGGTGCGGGTGGAGAGAACCTGACCGAGTTTCACGAACGCTCCACCGGCATCCTCGAGGGCCCCGCGCAGCGCTCGCGCTTGTTTGGTGCGCTCAGTGGCCCCGGCGACCGTCGGATCGGTGTTCAACCGAAATGGAATGAGTCCGTGCCGCAAGGCGATCCGGGAGATCTCGGTGTAACGGCGGGTGCGGGCATAGCGGGCCTTGAGCGACGGCAGCCAAAGGTCGGGTCGGGGAACGGTTCCGGTCGGCACGATGAGTTCGGCGATAACGAGGAACGCGACAGCGACGAAGAAAACGATGCCGATCTGCAGCGGAAGCAGGGCCGGGGTGTACTCCGTCATCCCCCAGACGAACTGAGACTCAAACCCCAGCTCGGCGCCGAGTCCGAGGATTCCGGCAAGAAGAAGCCGAACGATCCCGATCCGCACTCCGAGGATGCGGCGTGTGAACGAGGCAAGCACGATCATGAAGAGGACCGTGAAGGCGGTCATCAGAAGAATGCTCAAGAGTGCTGTCGCCATGTGTATCCCCGTCGTTGGCCGCTGTCGTCATCAAAGTTAGCGTGTGCGGCCGGGCTGCGTCGGGAGGTTTCCCGGAGAGCGGCCAGGATCCGACTTTTGGTTGATCGAAGGTTCAACCTCTTGCGCGATTCACTCGGCGCGCGCGAGTGATGAACTGCCACTATGCCTCTTGCTCCTCGCCCATCCTCGCTCGCCTCGCGCCTGACTTCCCGTCGGGGCGCCTGGATTTCCATCGTGTTGTCCTTGCTGGCCATCGTTGCCCTCTACGGAATGTTCGGTCGCGCCGAGGCGCCGGTCGGCAACGACGCCGCACCCCCGACATCCGAGTCGGCGCAGGTGAAAGCGCTGCTGGCCGAGTTCCCGGGCAGCGACGAGCAGTCGGTGCTTGTCGTCGCAACACGCGACGACGGTGGCGAGCTGACCGACGCCGACCAGACCGCGATCACGGGCCTCGTTCCGGTGGTCAGCGAGCAGACCGGGCACGACGCACGTCCCCCGCTCGTCAGCGAAGACGGCCAGGCGGCCGTCATTCAGGTGCCACTCACCGTGTCGGCCGACACCGGCCAGACCTCGGACGACGTGAAGGCTCTGCGAGCCGCCATCGGCGAGCAGTCGCTCCCCGGAATCACCACGCAGGTCACCGGTGGTCCCGCATTCGGTGCCGACATCACCGCCTCGTTTGACGGCGCGAACATCTCCCTGCTGCTGGTCACGATTGGCATCGTCGCCCTCCTCCTCCTGCTGACCTACCGCTCCCCCGTGCTGTGGCTGATCCCACTCACCGTCGTCGCGTTCGCCGATCAGCTCGCCGGCAAGATGACATCCGCTCTCGGCACTGAGCTCGGTCTGCAGTTCGACACCGGCATCATCAGCGTGCTCGTCTTCGGCGCCGGCACCAACTATGCGCTGCTGCTCATCTCGAGGTACCGGGAGGAGCTGCTCGAGAACGAGAACCACCGCACAGCCCTCGCCATCGCCTGGCAGAAGACCGCACCCGCCATCCTGGCCTCCAATGTCACCGTAGTCCTGGCCCTGCTCACCCTTGTGTTCGCCGTGATCCCGGGAACCCGGGGACTCGGCATCGCCTCGGCCGTTGGCCTGCTCGTCGCCCTGGCCTTCGTGCTTCTGGTGCTTCCGCCGGTGCTCGCCGTGTGCGGGCGCCGCGTCTTCTGGCCGTTCGTTCCGCGCCCCGGCCAGAACAAGAAGGTCGGACGCGTCTGGGGCGCCGTCGCGCAGAAGGTCGTGCGCCGCCCGGTTCCCGCTTTCGTGGCCGGCATCGCCTTGCTCGCCGTCATGGCCACCGGCCTGATCGGCACCACCGTCGGACTCACCCAGGTCGAGAAGTTCCGCGTCGCCTCCGAATCGGCCGAAGGCCTCACCACGTTCGGCGCCCACTTCGACGCCGGCGAAGCACAGCCGATGTTCATTGTCGCCAACACCAGCGAGGCGGATGCCGTGCAAACGGCAGCCGAAAATGTTGCCGACGTGGTTCGCGTGAACCAGATCGGCACGACCACCGTCGACGGAACCGACCTCACCAAGCTGATGGTGACCGGCACCCCGGCCCCCGGAACCGAGGAAAGCCTCAGCCTGGTCACCAACCTTCGTGACGCCGTTCACGCCGTTCCCGCTGCAGATGCCCAGGTCGGCGGCGCCGTCGCAATCGACGTAGACGCCCGTGCCGGCGCGCAGCATGACCTGTGGTTGATCGCCCCGCTCGTGCTCGCCGTCAGCTTCATCATTTTGCTGCTCCTGCTGCGTTCCTTCGTCGCTCCGCTGGTTCTGCTGACGATCAATCTGTTCAGCGCCGTCGCCGCGATCGGTGCGGGTGCGTGGCTGAGTCGGGTGCTCTTCGACCAGCCGGCCCTCGACCTCCAGGTGCCGATCCTCGCGTTCCTCTTCCTTGTCGCCCTCGGCATCGACTACACGATCTTCCTGGTGCACCGGGCAAAGACCGAAGCTGTCGTTCACGGAACCAAGCAGGGCATGGCCCGGGCCGTCGCGTCGACGGGTGGAGTCATCACGAGTGCGGGAATCGTTCTCGCCGGCGTGTTCGCCGCTCTCGGCATCCTGCCGCTGGTCACCCTGGGCCAGCTCGGTCTGATCGTCGGACTCGGCGTGCTCGTGGACACCCTGGTGGTTCGCACGATCATTGTTCCCGCCGTGTTCAGCCTGCTCGGCGACAAGATCTGGTGGCCGGGAAAGGTTCCGGCAGGCCGGAGCGCGGCAGACCAGTCCACGCTAGAGCTGACGACCGATGATGCCCCAGACCAGCCCGTCGACGCGGTTCCGTCCCGCTGACGCCGACGTGGCAACTGACAGGTAGCACCGCAGTGGTGGTGTGCTCGGCACGAGCGCACCAGCACCGCGGTGCTACCGTCGTCACAGGCCCCCTGTGACACCCCGCGCGGCAGGCGCACCGGCCCTCACGCCACTCGCGCATCCCCCTCTTCACATCCACACTTTGGAAGGATCCAGCACCGACGATGACAGTTTCAGTGCTGCTGGTCGACGACCATCCGGTGGTGAGGTCGGGCGTCCGCGCCTTGCTCGCGTCCGAGGCCGACATCGTCGTTGTCGGCGAGGCCTCCTCGGGTGAAGAAGCCGTGGAACTCAGCCGAGCCCTCCACCCGGATGTCGTGCTGTGCGATCTGCGCCTCGGTGCTGGCCTCGACGGGGTGGCGACAACGACCCTCCTGCGCAAGCTGGACCCTGCCCCCGCGGTCATCATCCTCACCACCTACGGCACCGACCACGACATCCTGCGGGCTGTCGAGGCCGGCGCTGCCGGCTACCTCCTCAAAGACGTGGCCCCCGAGACGATCGTGTCGGCGCTGCACGATGCGGCCGTCGGCCGCATGGTGCTGGCGCCGGCGATGGCCCAGCGCGTGCTCTCGAGCATGCGCACGACCCGACCGACGTTGAGCAGTCGCGAAATCGAAGTGCTTCGTCACGCCGCCGCCGGGGAGTCCAACCGGGAGATCGCGCAGACTCTGTTTGTCACCGCGGCCACGGTCAAATCCCACCTTGTGCACATCTACGCCAAGCTCGGGGTCGACAGCCGCACGAAAGCGATTGCACAGGCCCGCGAGTTGGGGATCATCGCGTAGCGCCTGAACCACACCCCGTCGGATGCCCGCCCCGCTGGCGCGGACATCCGTCGTCGGGTGGTGCCAGTGCGTGTCACTCTTCGGGTTCTGTGTGACGCGCTGGGGCCGCGTCGAGCCGGGGCATTTGTCACCGTCAGCCGGGGTACCGAATTCAGGAGCGGAGTGCGTGTCGCAGCATCGGGTGCCCGTCAATCCGCGGGTGCACCCCGGCCGACACACCTCCACTCCTGATTTTGGTACCCCCCACACACGCGCCTGTGCCCCTGACTGCGCCTGGTCCGCGCTGATCTCCCCGTGACCCGAGCTAGGTGAGTGCCCGCAGCAACAGCTCGGCGGTCGCTGCCGTCGCATCCTCGACGGTCACTCCGTCGAGGAGTCCGCCCGTCGCGAGGGACGCGACACCGTGCACGCCGGCAAATACAACGAGGGCGAAGCGCGCCGGGTCGCCGTCGACGACTTCCCCGGCGGCCTGCGCCTCGGCGATGATCGCGACCACGCTATCCATGCTGCTCCGGCCGGCAGCGAGCAGGGATTCACTCGCGCCCTCGGCATGCTTCACGGCATACATCAGCCCGAGTAGCGCTGCGTTGTCCACGGCAAACTGCACGTAGGCAGCGGCAAGTGCGTGGAACCGGGCTTCGAACGACGTGGCGACGGCCGGGATGTCGGTCAGTTCGTGATTCAGCCGTTCGAATCCAGCGAAGGCGAGCGCATCGAGCAAAGCCTGTCGGTCGCGGAAGTGTCGCGCCGGGGCCCCGTGGCTCACGCCGGCATCGCGCGCCAGCTGGCGCAGCGACAGCGACTCGACTCCGGTCGTGCGCACTGTCGTCTCGGCAAGCTCAAGCAGCGTCTCGCGCAGATTCTCACGGTGATAGCTGGGCATCGACATGCATCGAGTCTAGAGATCAATGTTGACATTGACAACATCGCTTGCGTGGCGCATGATGTTGTCATTGCCAACATCAATGGATCGGAAGACAGAAATGCCCTTGAACCACCGCGGCACGACCGCCATCATCACCGGCGCGAGCTCCGGGCTCGGCGCTGAGTTCGCCAGGACCTTCGCCGCACGCGGCGCCAACCTCGTGCTCGTTGCCCGTCGTGCCGAGCGCCTCGCCGAACTCGCCACGGACATCCGCTCGAAGCACGGTGTCGAGGTGCACACGATCGTTCTCGACCTGACCGAACTCGGCGCAACCGACGCGCTCGTCGCCGCGGTCAGGGAGCGAGGGCTCTCCATCGACACCGTGATCAACAATGCAGGCTTCGGCATGCGCGGCGCTCTTGTCGACGCAAATGCTGCCCGCCTCGACGAGCAGGTGCGGCTGAATGTCGGCGCGGTTGTGTCGATCACCCGCGCATTCCTGCCGGAGATGGTTGCCTCCGGTCGCGGTGCGCTCGTGAATGTGGCGAGCACCGCGGCGTTCGTGCCCGTACCGCTGATGGCGGTCTATGGCGCAACGAAGGCCTTCGTGCTGAGCTTCACCGAAGCCGTGGCTTTCGAGACCCGCGATTCCTCACTGCGCGTCACCGCAATGTGCCCGGGCGCCACCCGCACGGAGTTCTTCGACGTCGTCGGCACTGAAGACGCCGCGGTCGGAAGCTTTCAGACTCCACCTCAGGTCGTTGCCACCGCCATGCGTGCCCTCGACGCCCGTCGCACTCCGGCGGCGATCGTGTCGGGTCGTGCGAATCGCGCCACCACCGTTTTTGCGCGGATCATGCCGCGGGGAATCGTGGTGCCGCTGACCGCGCGAATGATGGAGCACTAGCGCCGCGGTTGAACGCGTCACCGGTCGGAGCTGGATTACCACGCCCGGGAGAGGTAGTCGCGCAGCAATGGAAGAACGACATCACCGTGCATCGCACCCAGGTGGTCGAGCCCGGGCAGCACGTCGACGGCCCATCCGGCGGACTCCAGTTTGTCCCGGTCGCGCACCAACGGCTCGGCGATGCGCACGGTGACGCCGCCCCATTTCGGGCTGTATTCGATTGAATCGTCGCTGCCCGCGAAGCAGAGCCGCGGCATCCGGAGGTCCGCCTGAATCGCGGCGTCGTCGAAACCGTCCAGCGCTTCGTAGAGAGTGACGAACTGCCGGGTTTGCGCCTCATCGGTGTGGATGGCGGCGGAATCCCAGTCGCCGGGCGTGACCTCGCCGGCGTCCTCTCCCGTGCCGTCTGCCGCCGTCGCCTCCTGGCTCGTCGACGCCCGATGCGCCGCGCGGGTCACCGCGAGCATCGCCGCATACGGGCCGTCGAGCGGCGGGAATCCGCCCATCACGAGCGCCCAGAGCCGGTCGGTTCGAATTGCGAGCTGCAAACCCGCGAGGGCCAGCCAGGAGTAACCGTAGTAGGCAAACCGGTCGGCGCCCGCCGCATCCGCGATGCTGAGCAGGTCGGCCGCCAGATTCTGCGGGGTCAAGGTGTCGGCGGCGGGGCGCTGCAGCCGATGGCCTTCGTAGTCGGCCGCGATCACCCGAAAGGATGTCGACAGCCCGGCGATCAGCCGCGGTCCCAGTTCCGGATCGGCGCCCCACTGTCGCATAGTCTCGGCGGTGGCCGGATCGTGCGGGGTGGAGCGAACCGGCAGCAGCAGGTTGTTCCCCTCCCCCTCGACGTGGATCCGGATCGTCGAGCCATCGTGCAGAACGGCTTCGGTCTCGTTCACGAGCTCCTCCTTCGCATTTCACCGCTGTGATTTCGGTGCGACCTGCACGGGCGACCGAACGAATCCGCTCGTCGCAGCATCGGTTACCCGTCCGAACCCGCACGGTCCGCGGTCCACGCCCGCGCCATACCCATGGCCTGGACGAGAGAATCTCCCACGCGTGGCTCGGCAACGAACACCCGGTCGGCTCCAATCTCGGCGAGCACGCCGGTGACGGCCAGCTGATCGCGCACCTTCCCGCTCACCCCGACGAGCATCAGCGCGGCACCGGCCGCGGCAAGAGTCGCGGCATACTGCGCGACGATCTTGAGAAAGGTGCTGCCGAGTTCGTCCTTGCCCCGCAACCGGATGATCACCACCGTGCCCTCGCAGCGGTCGGGAACCTGCGGGAGCTGAGCTTCGAAGACCGGTGCCGCGGCGAAGAACAGGCTTCCGTAGGGCACGAGCACCACCAGCTCGCCGGGCTCCAGGCCGGCCGGCGGGTCGGTCTCAACCGGCAGGGGGCGGCCCTCCTCGAACACCCACCGACGGATTGTGATCCGGTTCGACTGGCGAGCGATGTGCAGAATCACCGCGAGGCCGACGCCGATGAGCACGGCGTACTGCAGCGGGATGACCAGGGTGAGGATGAAAGTCACGGCGAGGATCGACGCCTGGACCGGGCCGGTGCGCCACACCATCAGAATGTCGTGCAGCTTGAAGGTGCGAATGCCGACGAGGATGAGCAGGCCAGCCAGCGCCGGCATAGCGATGTAACCGATCGCCGGTCCGAGGGCGAGGATCGTGACAGCCATGACAAGGCCGGCCGTCAGGTTCGCGAGGGCACTCTTCGCGCCTGCGGCCTTGACGAGAGCGGTGGCCGACATGGATCCGCCAACGGGCATGCCCTGGAATAGTCCCGTGGCGAGGTTGGCGATGCCCTGCCCACGAAAGTCGTTCGAGGCATCCGGATAAGTGCCGTCGGGGTTCGGGACCGATCCGCTGATGGCGGCCCCCTGCACCAGGCCGACGAGAGCGAGCGAGAGGGCGGGGATGAGGAGCGTGGTCATCAGGCTGAGATCCGGCAGCACGAACCCGGGCAAAGTGTTGGGGACAGTGGCAACGCTGGCCACCAGCTGAATCGGCTGGCCGGGAAACAGGATGCCGAACAGGGCTGCCAGGCCGGATGCGACGACGATCGCCACCACCATCGCGAGAGCTCCCAGCTTGGTGCGCTCGAGCAGCAGAATCAGCCCGATGGTGACCGTTCCCACCGCGACGGTGGGCCAGCTGAACTGAAACAGGTGAAGCAGCGTGTCGAAGCCCTTCACGATGCGGTTCGCACCCTGACTCTCGTAGCCGGTGAAGTTGTCGAACTGCCCCAACACGATGTTGATGGCGACGGCGTTGATGAACCCGACGAGAACGGCGGTGGGGATGAATCTGACCAGCGAGCCGAGCCGGGCGATGCCGAGGATCAACATGATCACCCCGGCCATCAGGGCGAGCGTGGCCAGCGCTCCGCTCGCGTTGTCACCGGATTGGGTCTGCGGCACATCGGAGATCACGACGGCCATCGCGCCCGTGGCCTGCACCGTCATGAAGGCAGAGCCGGTGGCGAGTGCGCCGCCCAGGGTGCCGGCGAGGTAGCCGTAGAGGCCGTGCAGCGGGTTGACTCCGGCGAGGAGCCCGGCCGCGAGTCCATCCGGCACGCTCTCGACGCCGAGCACGAGCCCGGCCTTCAGGTCGGCGCCCACCGTGCGCGTGGTGCCGAACCGGCTCAGGTAGCTGCGCAAGGTGTGGCGCACGCGCCCCGGCCACGGCATCCGTTTCACCGCCATGGGAATCCGACCAGTGCATTCTGGATCTGCATGATCGCGACGATAGCAAGGAGAACGGCGATAGGGGCGCTGTTTCGGTCCTGAGCGCGATTCAGGGAACGTCGACTGATCCGGTGAGCAGCGCACCCTCCGTCGTGGATGCGGCTTCCCTGAGTGCCTTGACGTACTCGGGGGCCGCGGCCTTCCTGAACCTCGCCGTGGGGATGGCCGTTGTGTAGGCGGCGACGGGTTTTCCGGTGGCGTCCCGAATACAGACACCCAGGCCGGTCACCCCCTGTCTCGTCTCCTCCAGGCTCGATGCGTAGCCGGCCTTGCGGACGGCCGCCAGTTGGCGCTTGAGCGCGGGCAGGGTGTGGATCCTCGCGGCGGGCCACGGCGTCAGGCCTTCGCGGTAGATCTGCTGCACTTCCACGGTGCGGAGCTCGGCCAAGATCGCCTTGCCCCCGGCGGAGCAGTAGGCCGGCATGAGATCCCCCATCCTGGCCCTGACGCTCAGCACCTCTTCGGACTCGAGGCCGTCGATGAAGCGGATGTTGGGGCCGGTGAGCACCATGAGCTGGACCGTGTCGTTGACGTCTTCATAGAGTTTCAGCAAGGCCGGTCGGGCCACCTGCCGCAATTGGTTCACGGAGAAACGGCTCTCGCGGTGAGGCGCCAGCTGGGGTCCCGCGCGATACCGCCGCTCCCGGTCCTGCACCGCGAAGTCCCTGGCGACGAGCGCACCGAGCAGCCTGTGGGCTGTCGACGGCGCCACGCCGAGACGTTCACCGGCGGATTTGACGCTCATCACCTCCCCGTCGCGCAAGTGGAGGAGCAACTGGAGGGCGCGGTCAACTGATTCGAGCTTTGGGACTGTTTCAAGATTTCGCACAGCAGAATGATCTCACACTGTGATTACCCAGTGCCAGGGAAGCTGTTGGAAGTCTGCACAGAATTTTCGGGTTTCTGAGGAGTTAAATTCCGCGAACCTGATTTCGCTGATCGAAACTTCACACAGACTTGTGGACGGTTGCGCGCTGCTCTCACTACGATCGCGATGTTGCCAATGACCTTTTAAGTTTCATGAAAGAAGACATGGACGTCTTAACTCAGATCCGCCAGTCGCGGATGACCCGTTTCCAGGTGATGGCGATCGTGATCGCCCTGACGCTCATCCTCATTGACGGGTTCGATGTCGCAGTGATGGCCTACGCAGCCCCCAGCCTCTCGCGGGCCTGGGGACTGGATCCGGTCACACTGGGATTCCTGCTCAGCGCCAGCCTCTTCGGCATGGCCGCCGGCTCCCTCTTCCTCACCCCGCTCGCTGACAAGATCGGGCGCCGGAAGCTCGCACTGATTTCCCTGGTCATCATCAGCGTCGGCATGATCCTCTCGGTCTTCGCCGCTGACGCGATGCAGCTGATGGCCTTCCGGGTCATCACGGGCCTCGGCGTGGGCGGCATGATGGCGAACCTGAATGTACTCGTCTCCGAGTACGCCTCGGACAAGCGGCGCGGCACCATCATCGGGATTTATGCCGCGGGCTATCCGATCGGCGCCACCGTCGGCGGACTTGTCGCCGCACCGCTCATCCCGCTGTACGGCTGGCACTCGGTCTTCATCGTGGGAGCGGCCCTGACGGTGCTGATGCTGCTCGTGTCCTGGCGTTTTCTGCCCGAGTCCCTGGACTATCTGCTGACTCGCCGCCCCGTAGGCGCCCTGACTAGAATCAACGGCATCCTCGCCAAGATCGGACGCCCGGCACTGAATGACCTGCCCGCCCTCCCCGAAGCCATCCGCCAGCAGAGCGCCGTTTCCGAGATCCTGAGCGGGTCTACCCGGTACCGCACCCTGGCATTGTGGATCGGGTACGCCTGCCTCGTTGCGGCCTACTACTTCGCGAACACCTGGACTCCGAAGATCGTTGCTGCGGCCTCCGGAAATGACTCCCTCGGGGTCAGCATCGGCGTGATCGCCAACGCCGGCGGCATCCTCGGCTGCTTCATCTTCAGCGCGCTGGCCATCAAATTCCGCAGCCGACCGCTGCTGGTCTGGGCGCTGGGCGCCGCGGCGGCAACGTATCTGCTGTTCGGCCTGGTGTTCACTCACACCAACGTCGCCCTCGTGGTGGCCCTGTTCCTGGGAATCCTGACCACGGCCGGGATCGCCGGCTTCTACGCCGTCGCACCCGAGGTCTACACCGCACGGGCACGTGCCACCGGCATCGGCTGGATGATCGGCCTCGGCCGCTTGGTGTCTATCATCGCGCCGATTCTCGTGGGCTATCTCGTCTCCGGCGGGTGGCAGCCCGAGAACATCTTCTTCCTCTTCGCCATTCCGCTGGCCGCTTCTGCGCTCTGCATCGTGGCCCTGGGCATTTCCATCAGGCGGTCCGGATCAGCAGCACCGGCACCCGTCGCGGGGTCTCCCGTCACCAGCGCGGCCTAGACCGCCAAGCTTTCACCTCGTCCAAGAATCGTTCAGAAGGAATCCCATGCGCTCTCTTGAAACCGGCACACTGCTCAAGGCAGCCCCCGCCAGGGAGGACTGGCCCCAGTTCCGGATGGGTGTCTTCCTGGCGGAAATTGAAGCGAGGACAGGACGGAGTTTTGCCGACTATGAGCACGCCTGGCGCTGGTCGGTGGACCACCTTGAGGAGTTCTGGGTTGCGGTCTGGGAGCACTTCGAGATCATCACCCACACCCCGTACGAGACGGTGCTGAAGGAGCAGACGATGCCCGGCGCCGACTGGTTCCCCGGCGCAACGATCAACTACACCGAACACATTGTCCGCGCGGTCGCCGCCCGCCGTGACGATGTCATGGTCACGTCCCGCAGCCAGACCAACGGAAGCACGGAGTGGACGGGTGCCCAGTTGCTGGAGGAAATCGGCCGCATCCAGCAGGGGCTGATCCGTCACGGCATTACCGCCGGTGACCGCGTGGCCGGGTATCTGCCCAACATTCCCCAGACCCTCGCGGCCTACCTCGCGACCGCCGCGCTGGGTGCCATCTGGTGCTCCGTCCCTCCGGAGATGGGCCCCAAGTCCGTCCTTGACCGGATCAGCCAGCTGGAACCATCCCTGATCCTCGCGATAGATGGGTACCGGTGGGGCAATAAAGACCTGTCACGTGCCGACGATCTTGCCCGGATCCGCGAACAGCTCCCGCAGACACCGGTCGTGCTGCTGCCGTACCTGGATCAGGAGTGCGAGATTCCTGCCGGCGCCACCGCCTACGCCGACTTCACGCGCGACCCGGGGGAAATCCGCTGTGAGCCGGTGCCCTTCTCTCACCCGCTCACGGTACTTTTTTCGTCCGGAACCACCGGCAAACCCAAGGCGATCGTGCACTCGCACGGCGGCCTGCTGCTGGAGCATTCCAAAGCCCTGGGCCTGCACAGCGACCTGGGCCCGAAAGACACAGCCTTTTGGTTCACGACCACCGGATGGATGGTGTGGACACTGGGGGTTTCCAGCCTGCTGACCGGCGCCGCCATAGTGCTCATGGATGGCGACCCGAACTGGCCTTCGCCGGGCGGTGAGTGGTCCCAATGGGCAGTGGCAGCCGACACTGAAGCCACCTATCTGGGCACCAGCTCCGCCTACCTCGCCGCGTGCGCGCATGCGGCCATGAAGCCCGGCGCGAGCTGGGACCTCAGCCGGCTGCGGGAAATCCAGTGCTCCGGCTCCCCGCTGTCGGCGGACGTCTCCGGCTGGGTTTACGACGCCGTCAGCCCGGATCTGCTGCTGGCCCCCACCTCCGGGGGTACCGACATTTGCGCAGCCTTCCTCGGCGCCAGCCCCCTGACCGGAGTCTCTGCGGGCGAGATGTCCTGCCGGCCGCTGGGCGTCGCGGTGGAGTCCTGGGACCCGGAAGGCCGGCCGCTGCACGGCGCCGCCGGAGAACTCGTGGCCACCAAGCCCATGCCGTCGATGCCTGTCTTCTTCTGGGGGGACGAGGACCAGGAACGCTACCGCGACAGCTACTTCGGTGCCTATGAAGGAATCTGGCGCCACGGGGACTGGCTCATCGAGACCGAGCGGGGCACCTGGGTGATCTCGGGCCGCTCCGATGCCACCCTCAACCGGGGAGGCGTCCGCCTGGGCACGGCTGAGTTCTACGCTGTGCTCGACGGCCTGGCCCAGGTCAACGACAGCATGGTCCTGCACTTTGAAGATCCCGACGGCGGCATGGGCCGGCTCGTTCTCCTGATCGAACCCCAGGACGGCGCCGACCGGGTGGAACTGGAGACTCTGCTGCGGCGGGCGCTGCGGACTGAACTCTCGCCCCGGCACCTCCCGGACAATGTCGTCTTCGTCCCCAGCGTCCCTCGCAACCCTTCCGGAAAGCGGCTGGAAATTCCCCTTAAGCGCGTCATCCAGGGCGCCGTCCTGGGCGATGTCCTGGACCCCGGAGTGCTCGTGAAGCCCGGCGATCTCGAAGAGACCGTCCGGATCATCACAGAGGCAATTGCCGCATGAACCGAATGTGAATGCCAATGCTTGCATCCCCACCATTCACTTCCGCTCGAGGCCGGAATTGTGTGCTGGCGCATAACGCAAAGTAGGAGATTTCGCGACTCGCCGAACCCGACCGGCGGTTTCACGTGGCGGGTCACAGATTCTCCTCCGATAGGTTCCCGTGGGCTGGGCCTCACCGGGGCGGCCGCGAACGGCCCGCCAGTAAACTGGTGAGCGGAAGCCGCAGGGGCGAATACGGTCCGCGTGACTGCGACAGCTGAGGAGCATCGTGACCACGACCGAAACGGCGCACTCCGACAAGCTCAGCGTCCCCGCTCTCACCGCCTTGGTCGTCGGTTCGATGGTCGGGGCCGGAGTCTTCACTCTGCCGCAGCGATTCGCGGCAGAAACCGGCGTCGTCGGTGCGGTCATCGCGTGGGCGATCGCCGGGGCCGGCATGCTCACCCTCGCCTTCGTTTTCCAGAGCCTCGCCGTGCGCAAACCCCTGCTCGACAACGGCGTCTATGTGTATGCCAGCACGGGCTTCGGCAAATATCCCGGCTTTCTCTCGGCGATCGGCTACTGGGCCAGTTCGTGCGCGGGGAATGCGTTCTACTGGGTTCTGATCACCTCGACACTGAGTCCGTTGATCCCGGCCTTCGGCGACGGCAACACGGTGTCGGCGATCCTCGTCTCGTCGGTCTTCGTGTGGGGCTTCTACCTGTTGATTCTGCGCGGGGTCAAGGAGGCTGCCGGCCTCAACGCCATCATCACGGCGGCCAAGATCATCCCGCTGCTGCTGTTCGTCGTGGTGACGATCTTCGCTTTCAAACCCGACGTGTTCATCGCCAACCTCAGTGGCGGAGCCAGCGCCGGCGGCACCAGCCTGTTTGAACAGGTGAAAGGCACGATGCTCGTCACCGTTTTCGTGTTCCTGGGCATCGAGGGCGCCAGCGTGTACTCGCGCTACGCCCGAAAACGGAAGGATGTCGGGCGGGCGACCGTGCTGGGATTCGTCTCGGTACTCGCCCTCTTCGCAACCGTGTCGATCATCTCCTACGGCATCCTTCCCCAAGACGAGCTGGCCACGCTGCGCCAACCGTCCGTCGGCAGTGTGCTCGAGGCCGTCGTCGGCCCGTGGGGAGCCTGGTTCATCAGCGCCGGCCTGATCATCGCGGTGCTCGGCGCCTACCTTGCCTGGAGCCTGATGGCCGCCGAAGTGCTGTTCGCCGCGGCGAAAGACAAAGATCTGCCGCAGTTTCTGGCGAAGACCACGAAAAAGGATGTCCCCGGGAACGCCCTGCTCCTGAGCACGCTGTTCATCCAGCTCCTGCTGATTCTCGTGTACTTCGCCAGCGGAGCCCTCGACTTCATGCTGGATCTGACGGCGGCCCTGTCGCTGGTGCCGTTCGTGCTCGTCGCCGGCTACGCCCTCAAGATCGCGATCGAGAGGGATGGCTATGCCGGCGTTCCGCAGCGCACACGCACTCGGGAGCTCGTCGTCGCCTCCATCGCCGTCGTCTACACGCTGTTTCTCGTGTTCGCCGCGGGAACGCAATTCCTGCTGCTCTCGTGCATCTTGCTCGCCCCCGCGACGCTGTTGTACGCGATTGCACGCCGTGAACAGTCCGGAAAGCTTTTCACGACGCCCGGCTGGGTGGTCTTCATCGTCGTGTTGATCGGTGCGATCGCGGGAGGCGTCGGGCTGGCGACGGGGTTCGTGAGCATCTAGGCGGCAGGAGCTTGCCCCGGTGCGTCTCCGGCCGCCCCTGCACGGCCAACCTGTGATTGTCTGGAACTGCAACGACCGAGAGGAAGACCATGTCACGCATCGCAATTGTCGGCGGCCACGGAAAAGTGGCGCTGCACCTGACCCACGTGCTGGCCGAAGCGGGCCATTCCGTCAGCGCGATCATCCGCAACCCTTTGCAGAGTGACGACGTGATCCGGGCCGGCGCCACTCCGGTGGTCCTGGATGTGGAGCAGGCCTCGACCCAAGATTTCGCAGCGGCATTTGCCGGTCACGACGCCGTGGTGTGGTCGGCGGGCGCCGGCGGTGGCAATCCAGCGCGCACCTGGGCGATTGACCGGGATGCCGCCATCCGTTCAATGGATGCCGCACGCGCCGCTGAAGTCGACCGGTACGTCATGGTGTCCTATTTCGGTGCGAGCCTCGACCATGGAGTTCCCTCAGACAACCCCTTCTTCGTCTACGCCGAGGCCAAAGCCGCGGCGGATGAGTATCTGCGCAGCACCGCGCTGTCGTGGACCATTCTCGGTCCCGGCACGCTCACCCTCAAGCCCGCCACCGGCTTGATCGACGTCGGCGATGACGCTGCGGGCGGCCGGGTCAGCCGAGAAGACGTGGCGCTGGTGGCCGCGTCGGTGCTGGAGCGGCCGGCCACTGCCGGAATGTTCATCCAGTTCAACAACGGGACGACGCCGATCGACGATGCGTTGGACCTGCTGACCGACTGACCTCGAATCACAGCGTTCATTAACGACGAAGAGCCCGACACTTCGTGCCGGGCTCTTCATCGTTGGTGGAGCTAAGGGGATTCGAACCCCTGACCTTCTCATTGCGAACGAGACGCGCTACCAACTGCGCCATAGCCCCAAACTGCTTATGCAGAATATCACGCGATTCGGAGTACTTTTCGCCAGATCGCCGTTCCCGGCCTACTTCGTGTCGCCAATTTCACCCCAGGAGTCCGATCACGCAGGCGGAGGGAGCGCTCCGCCGCACTTCGGGCACACCCCCACCGACGGATCGTCGACAGAGGCGCCGCACTCCGGGCAGACATTCGCCAGCCAGCAGGCGGGATCCCCGCCCAGATCCTCAGAAGAATCGGCAGGCAGATTGGCCGGGTCTTCGCTATCCGGCTGCACGGCGACGACGCAGCACATCATCGAGGTCGCTCATGCCGGATTCGGTGTCGCCGACGATTCCCATCGAGGCGAACTTGCTTGACGCAGCGGGCGCAGCGGATGCGGCCGGCGCGGCCACGCGGGTCGGCTTGGTGATCGGGGTGACTGCCGCGGCAAACGCAATCTCACGTTCTGCGGCACGGCGGGCCAACTCGGCTTCTGTGGCCGCCTTGCGCAACTCGGCGCCGGCATCCACCGAGGCCATGGCGGTCTGCAACACCGATCCGCGCGTGAGGTACATCGGGCGCGGAAGCGGCTTCGGAGTCCAGGTGGGGGCGGCAACCGGCGCCTCGTCGAAGTGCACCGGCTCGAACCGCTGAACGCGCTGGCGCGGAGCCGGCTGTTCGACAACGACGTGCTGCGAAGCAACTCGCTCGGCGCGGGCAACCCGGGCCAGACGCGATAGTCCGCCAAGCGCCCAGACCGAGGCGACCGCCCCGAGGCCGAACAGCAACCAGGTTCCGCTGACGACACCGACGACGATGCCGGCCACTACCGACACGGCGCCGACAAGGAGGAGGAGCGCACGACGCGCACGTTGGGCGCGCAGGCGACGCTTCGAGGCCTGCGCGATGTCGGGGGTGAACTGGCGTGCAACGGAGCCGGCGGTTGCCGACACGGACGCCGACACCGTCGTAGCGGTCGGCAGCGCTGCGGCAGCCTTGACCACCGCGGCCCGACGCGCTGCGATTGCAGCGTTCGTCGACGCTTTCAACTCGGCACGGGCTTTCGCCTCGGCCTGGGCCAGCAGCTTCTGCTGACTCGACACCGTGCGAGCGTTCGCTTCGAGCCTGACCTGCGTCGGGATCTCGGCCGTCTCGGCAAGAATTCGCAGGGTCTGCTGCAGGCGAACAGCGTTGCGTTCCATTGCGTTGTACTGCCTTCGGCGTGCCCAGGTGGGCATGAAATAGGCAACCCACAAGAGGGCAGCCACCGCCACCATTACGCCCCCGCCCAGCACCTCACCGCTCATGTTCCTTACGGTATGAGTTCCCGGGCAGTGCGTGGCTGATTACCGGGGGTGTGTCATCGATCAATAATGGGCAATTGATGCGCCGCCGCGGCACGATCTTCGGCGGTCACCGTCGCTGCATGAGGCGGGACGACCCCGGCCCGCCACCGCTGCAGCACACCCTGCTGCAGCTCCTCAGCCACCAGCCCGAAACAGAAATGGTCGCGCCAGTCGCCATTGATGTGGATGTAGCGCCGCCGCAGACCCTCGTAGCGGAAGCCGAGCTTCTCGACGACGCGCAACGACGCCTCGTTCTCCGGGCGGATGCAAATCTCCATCCGGTGCAAACCGAGCTGGTAGAAGCAGTAGTCGGTGGCCAGGGCCACCGCGGTCGGCGTGATCGACTTGCCGGCGAACCGCTCCCCCACCCAGTAGCCGATCGTCGCGCTGGAGAGTGAGCCCCAGCTGATCGACGAGACGTTCAGTTGACCGGCAAGCTGCCCTTCATACTCGACGATGAACGGCAGCCCGTGTCCCGAGCGAGAATGCGTGAGCAGGCTCCGGATGCTGGAGCGGGTGTCGAACGACATCGGCGCGTAGGGGTTCGTTGCTTCCCACTTGCGCAGCCAGCTGCGGTTTGCCATCAGTTCGCTGTCCAGCGCCCGCGCGTCGCGCACCCGGATCGGTCGGAGGGTAATAGATCCGTCGCGGAGCGTCGGGATCGTGATCGCCATTGCTGGGTGCCTCTTTAGTCGTTAGTCGAGGGTCGCGGCGAAATCGCGCAGCCACGGACGCAGCTGTTCGCGCAGGTCGTCGCGGTCGACGGCGAGCTGCACGATTGCCTTGATGTAGTCGACGCGGTCGCCGGTGTCGTAGCGGCGCCCCCGGAAGATGACGCCGTAGACGCCGCCGGTGGTTTCCGGCGTGATCGCCATCTCCTGCAGCGCATCGGTCAGCTGAATCTCATTGCCCTTGCCGGGCTTGGTGTGCTCGAGCACCTCGAAGACCTCGGGGCGCAGCACATAGCGGCCGATGATAGCGAGGTTGGAGGGAGCATCCTCAGCCGACGGCTTCTCGACCAGGCCGGTCACCCGAACCACGTCGGGGTCGTCGGTCGGTTCGATGGCAGCCGCACCATACATATGGATCTGCGACGGATCGACTTCGAGCAGCGCGATGACACTGGTGTTGCGGTTCTCCTGCTCGGTCAACATCTTGTCGAGCAGCGGGTCGCGGGCGTCGATGATGTCGTCACCGAGCAGCACCGCGAACGGCTCGTTGCCGACGTGCATCTTTGCACGCAGAACGGCGTGGCCGAGCCCGAGGGGATCGCCCTGACGCACGTAGTGCATGTCGGCGAGGTCGGTCGAGGCGTTGACCTTGGCCAGGCGTTCCCGATCGCCCTTCTGCTCGAGCAATGCCTCCAGCTCGGTCACCCGGTCGAAGTGGTTCTCCAGGGAGTTCTTGTTGCGCCCGGTGACCATCAGCACATCGTGCAGCCCCGCGGCGACGGCCTCCTCGACGACGTATTGGATGGCCGGCTTATCGACTACCGGCAGCATCTCCTTCGGCATCGCCTTCGTTGCCGGGAGGAATCGTGTACCGAGCCCCGCCGCCGGTATTACTGCCTTCGTGATCTTGGTTCCCATGGCCCCTACGTTATCGGCATCTAGGATGAAAGGCATGGTCTCTGACATCGGTCACCGAAAGAGGGCGCTCCGCGCGGAATTGCGGGAGCGCCGTTCTAACCTCACCTCGCGTGAACGCGATGCGGCGACCGCCGGATTCACCGAAAACCTTCAAAGTTTGGTGATCGACCTGTCCGCACGGTCAATTTCCTGCTACCTCTCAGCTCGCAATGAGCCGAACACGCGCCCGTTCCTCAACTGGGCCGAGGCAGAGGGCATCCGCATTCTGTTTCCGGTCTCCCGAGAAGACGGTCTGCTCGACTGGACGGTCGGCGAAGAACAAGAAGAAGTCGAAGGCATCCACGGGATGCCGGAGGCCGCCGGTCAGTTGCTCGGTCCGATCGCCATCAATGATGTCGACCTCATCATCGTGCCGGCCGCCGCCGTCGACGAGAAGGGTGTGCGCATGGGCTGGGGGCGCGGCTACTACGACAAGACCCTCGGGTCGATGGAGAAAAGCCCACCGGTATACGCCGTCGTCTACGACAACGAGTTCGTCGATGAGGTTCCCCACGAAATACACGATCAGGCGGTCAACGGCCTGATCACCCCGACGAGAATTCTCTCGTTCTAAACGTTCGACGCGCACCCGCCCGTCGAGACCCTCAGCTGGAGATTCAGTGCCCACCTATTCTTACCGTTGCACCGCGTGCGACACCGCCTTCGACATTCAGCAGGCATTCACCGACAACTCCCTCACCGTCTGCCCCACCTGCCAGGGCAAACTGCGCAAGGTCTTCTCGTCGATCGGCGTGACCTTCAACGGTTCGGGCTTCTACCGCAACGATTCGCGCGACTCCGGCAAGTCGACAATCAAGGCGTCGTCGGGCAGCTCCTCTTCTGACTCGGCCTCGAAGTCGGCCGCCACGTCAACTACAGCTGCACCGAGCACCTCCGGTAGTGTCTCAAGCTCAGCATCTGCATCAACGAGCACGAGCGCGGCGGCACCTTCAGCTTCATAGGTCCCTCCCGCTCACCGGAGGAACGGCCATGATTCAAGGCTTCAAAGAATTCATCATGCGCGGCAACGTCATCGACCTTGCCGTCGCCGTGGTCATTGGCGCTGCGTTCACCGCCGTCGTCACGGCGCTCGTCAACGGAATCTTCAACCCGCTCATCGCGTCGATCTTCGACTCCAAAGATCTCGCGAAGGCACTGGTTCTCCCTCTTCCGGGCGGCGGAGGACTGGCCTTCGGCCTGGTGCTCGCCGCAGTCATCAACTTCCTGTTGATCGCCGCAGTCGTCTACTTCGTCTTCGTCATGCCGATCAACAAGATGAAGGAAGCGCAGGAGCGTCGTCGCAACGGTGGCAAGCTGCCGGTGCCCGATGCCGCTCCCGCATCCGAGGTCGACCTGCTCGTCGAGATCCGTGACCTGCTGGCAGCCGGCGCGCCAAGCGGGTCGAGGCACACGCTGTAGTTGTCGGTGCCGTCTAGCGGCCGTTGACCGCCGTGATGATCGCCGCCACGATGGCGATCACGACAAAGCCGCCCAGCGCGAGACGCCGCAGCAGCACGTCGGCGAGCGCATAGCGCGAGCGACGACGCTTCTTCGGCGCGGGCTGCGGAGCATCCGACGGATCGGTTGGGGCATCTGCCCTCGGCTCGTCCACGGTTGAATCCAATCTTTTGCCCACACTCAAGCCTAACCGTCTGCGACTGGGCCGAGGCCGGCATCAGGCTCACGGCGCTCAGGGCTCAGTGAGGCCTGAGCTCAGGCCCCGTATGACTCGATCACTTCACGCATTCGCGGCATCCCGAACTGGTCGGCGATCTGAACTCCCGTCGGGGTGCCGAGAGCCGGATTCGCGCCGGCATCGAGCAACGCCCGCAGGATCTCTTCGTTGCCCCGGAACACGGCGCAGGCGATGGCGGTCTGGCCCATTCCGTTGACGACCGAGGCGTCGGCTCCGCGTCGCAGCAGCTCCGCGACGGTGTCGCCGTGCTGCTGGTAGGCGGCAACGATCAGCAGGGTGTCGCCACGACCGTTACGGATGTCGAGGGGCACGCCCGCATCGATCATCTCGCCGAGCTCGTCGGTTGCGCCCACACGCGCCAGGTCGAAGACACCGTCCACGATCTGGGCGTTCAGGTCGACATCGGTGGGTTCAGAATTCTCGTCACGCATGGTTTCTATTATTTCGTTCATTCGGCCGAGCGAACTCCGGCCGTTCGGCCGATGCCGCAACCGAGCGCTCCGGCGAGGCTCGAGCCATGACATCACGCGCAGAAGCCTCGCCCGGTACCTTCCTCCCGATGAAAAGGTCGACGAAGACGACATCGACATCTCGCCGGCCCCAGTGGCTCGCTCCCACCGGGCTGATCTTGCTCAGCCTGATCCCGGTGCTTGCCGGGGCGTCACGACTGACCGAACTGACGAGCGGCGCCACCGTGACAGCAGACAACTCCCGCTTTTTCGACTCCCCGATCCCCGTCGTGCTGCACATCATCGGCGTCACGGTGTTCAGTCTGCTCGGCGCCTTCCAGTTCGTGCCCTCCCTGCGACAGCGCCGGTCCTGGCACCGGATTGCCGGACGCATTCTGGTGCCCGCCGGTCTGATCGCCGCCCTCTCGGGGCTCTGGATGTCGGTGTTCTACCCGTTGCCGCCGAGCGACGGCCAGATTCTCCTCGTCCTGCGGCTGATCTTCGGCGGGGCGATGCTGGCGAGTCTCGTGCTCGGCCTCGTCGCAGTGCGTCGACACAAGTACGTGCGCCACAGCGAGTGGATGACCCGCGGCTACGCCATCGGCGTCGGTGCCGGAACCCAGGCGCTGATCATGCTTCCCTGGATGCTTCTGATCGGCGCGACCGACGCCACGACCAAGGCCCTACTGATGGGAGCGGCCTGGGTGATCAACCTGGCGGTCGCTGAGTACGTCATCCACCGCCGTCGCGCCGGGTCATCGCGCGGGCTGTCTCGTACTTCCGGCCGATCCGCACGGTCCGATGCGCTCGTATCATAAGAGCATGGTCGCTCCGCTGCGCTCGATCTGGCATGCGCCAGGCGCCACCCCACCACCGCCACGGCGTGTGTGGCGGGATTGGGCATTGGTCGCGGCGGTGACCGCTCTCGCGGTGATCGAGGGCATACTTCGGCCGAACATTCCGGCGCCGGTGCTCTCAGTGATTGTGCTGATCGCAGTGGCCCCGACCCTGCTCTGGCGCCGCACGTATCCACTTGCCATGATCGCGATCGCCTTCATCACGACGGGCGTCGTGTCGGCTTTTCTCGGCGGGTCGATTCAGCTGTTCACGAGCGTTTTTCTGCTGCTACTGCCGTATTCACTCGTGCGGTGGGGCAACGGACGAGCCTTGGTCATCGGGCTCCCCCTGCTGCTGGCCAGCGCGGCCGTCCCGCTGCTCACCAGCACGAGCGTCGCGGATGTCGTCGGCGGGTTGACCGTGCTTCTGGTCACGATCAGCCTCGGCCTGGCCTTCCGATTTCGGGCGAGCTCGCGGCAACGTGAGCTGGAGAGCGCCCGGTTGATCGAGCGCGAGCAGCTGGCCCGCGATCTGCACGACACCGTCGCCCACCACGTGTCGGCCATCGCCATCCGCGCCCAGGCCGGACTGGCCATGGCGCCCGGATCCCCCGAAGCGGCGACCGACGCCCTGCGCGTGATCGAAGCGGAGGCATCCAAGACGCTGTCAGAGATGCGCTCGATGGTTCGCATCCTGCGCCAGGACGAGGCCGCAGCGTTGACGCCGAACCCGCGGGTGGCCGACCTTGCTCTGCTCGCTCAGCAGCCCGGGCAGGGCAGCGGTGTGACAGATGGACCCGCCGTCGATGTGCACATCACCGGCGACGTCGAGAGCATCCCTCCCACGGTCGCCGCCGCGATCTACCGGCTCGTGCAGGAATCCATCACCAACGCCCGCCGCCATGCTGTGCATGCGACGCGGATCGCCGTGCTGGTCGACGCCGACGAAGCCCGCGTCAGTCTGAGCGTGAGCGACGACGGCGAAGCCGGCCCGCCCGCTGTGCCGGGCTACGGCATCCGGGGCATGATCGAGCGCGCGACCCTGCTCGGCGGAACCTGCCAGGCCGGCCGCGCGCCGGGAAACGGATGGGTGGTCAGCGCGGTCCTGCCTCGGGCAGGCTGGTCGACATGACAATTCGTGTGCTCGTCGCCGACGATCAAGAGCTCGTGCGCACCGGACTGCGGATGATCCTCAACGCGCAGCCCGACATCGAGGTGGTCGGCGAAGCGGTCGACGGGATTGAAGCCGTGCACCTCGCCCGCGAGTTGCGCCCCGATGTCTGCTTGTTCGACATCCGGATGCCCGGCCAAGACGGCATCGAGGCGACCCGGGCTCTCGCCGGGCCCGGCGTTCCCGATCCGCTCGCGGTGGTGGTGATCACGACCTTCGATCTCGACGAATACGTCTTCGCGGCCCTGCGGGCCGGTGCCCGCGGATTCCTGTTGAAGGATGCCGGCACGGCGCTGCTGGCCCAGGCGGTGCGTGCGGCCGCGGCCGGCGATGCGCTGATCGCGCCGAACGTCACGGTGCGGCTGCTGGAGGCTTTTGCCGGTGCCACCCCGAGCACAACTCGGGCGCAGCCGATAGAACCGCTCACCGACCGCGAAGAGCAGGTGCTCGGCACTGTCGCACGGGGGCTCAGCAACGGTGAGATCGCGAGCGAACTCTTCATCACGCTCAGCACGGTCAAGACGCATTTGGCCAGCCTGATGGCCAAGATCGGCGCCCGCAATCGGGTCGAGGTCGCCATCTGGGCGTATCAGACCGATCGCGTCGACAAGCGCTCCTGATACCTACCTGTGCTTCGCGAGCAGCACGGCGACCGGTGCGGCGACCGGTGCGGCTGTCAGAGCGGCTACCAGTGCGGCGGACGGTCTAGACGGAGGCGGTCGTCGTTCTCGCCCTTCGACGCGGGCTTGTCCCCGCTGACGGATGCGACGCCACCCTCTTCACGTTCGACCGGAACGTCGGGGCTGGGGTCGGTGTTCGGTGCCGGTTCGAGCCGCGCGCGCCGTGAGCGGCCGCCGGCTTTCACGATCGCCTGACGCGGTACGTCCAGCCGCGGGGTGCCGGGCGTCGGGTCGTCGGTGCTCATCCTTCAAGGGTACCGGGACAGCATCGCCATCTCGGTGGTTGAGCTTGACGAGACCCGCCGAGCTTGACCGTTTCGGTCGAGTTTGCCCGGCAAACCGGGGAAACTCGACCGCAAGTGTCAAAGTCGGCGGATTCGACGCGGCAGATTTGGCCCACCACGTCTCGGTACCTTCGACAACCGAGGGCTACTACTCCGGCCGCACCCCGACCAGCGCCGCCACCCGCGCCGCCACGGCATCCGGGTTCGTGAACAGATCGAAACTGTGCACCCGCAGGTAGTGCCAGCCGAGACGGCGCAGCACTTCGGGGCGGAGGCGCAGCGATTCGCGCAGGCTCGAGCGACCGACGACCGCATCGGTTTCGACGGCCACCGCCCGCCCGTTGTACGACGCCGCGAGCGCGAGTTTGCCCCGGTGCCCGAGTGAGACGCGCAGCCCGAGACCCTCGAGCCGTGACGCCAGGTCGACCAGCAGCGCCTCACGCGCATCCGGTGCCGATACCTCACTGGCTGCTGTTTCGGTCTCGCTGAGCACCTGCGCCAGCGCGAGAATCCCGTAGCGCTGGCGATCGATTTCGATGTCCGACGGCCGGAAGCACGACACGATATCCATCGACCGGCGCGCCCGCGTCATGCCGATGGCCAACAGGCGTTCTCCCCCGGGCTCGCCGAGCGAGCCGAAGTTCGAGAGCATCCGTCCGTGCGGCGTGCGCCCGTAGCCGATCGAGAAGATCACCCGATCGCGGCTCTGCGCGACCGCCTGCTCGAGGGTGAGCACGGTGAAGGGCTCGGCCCGGTCTTTCAGTATGAAGTCAGACAGATCGGTGCGCTTGGCAAACGCCGCGAGCACGGCCTGGTGCACCCGCACCGCATGGCGGGCGCTGGCCGTGATCACCATGAGCGACTCGCGTGGGCGCTTCATCGCGTGCTCCATCACGAGAGCGACGACCTGCGTCACCTCGGCGTCAACACTCTCGACGGCGCCGCTGTCGGGGTCGGGCATACCGTGGCCGCCGGCGACGTAGTTGAGGGTGAGGCTGCCGTGACCGAGAAAGCTTCCGGCCCACGGATGCGAGTCGATGCGGCCGCCGTAGAAACGGTGGTTGACGAGCTCGGCGAGGTCTTCGCCGCCGGCCCGGTAGCTGCGCGTCAGCGTGAGCGTCGGCAGCAGTTCGCCCAGCCGGGCCAGCGCCGAGTCGGCGTGCAGCGCGTCGACGTTGGTCTCCTGCGCGGGCGGAGCCGACTGAATGAGGTTTGAGTCCGCGGCATCCGTCAGCGCCGTCGTGAACGGCGACGGCGTCTGCGTGACCGGGTCACCGAAGGCGACGATCTGCTTGCCGCGGCGAATCGCACCGAGGTTCTCGGCCAGGGTCGTCGCGCCGGCGTCGACCAGCAGCACCGAGTCGAACTGGGCCGCGTCGGTCAGGCTGGCGACTTCGTAGGGTGAGGCGAGCCAGACGGGGGCGAGCACGCGTCCGAGGTGCGGAGCCTCGGACTGCAGCAGTTCGGGGGTCGCCCGGTCGGCACGCAGCATCCGGCGCAGCGAGTTCGCCTCGTCTGGCCAGTCGACGACACCGATTTTCCAGGTTTCCCCGAGCATCCAGGCGAGCAGCTGACCGGTGGTGGATGCGTGCGCCTCGTCCACGAGTTTGAAGTCGGCTTCGAGACGGTCGAGCACCTGAGTGTTCGCGTTCAACAGTGCCTTGTCGGCCGAGAGCATTGTCTCCAGCACCGACTGCCACCAGGCGAGTTCCAGCTCGGCGGCGACATCCTGTTCGGAGACGTGACGGCGCGACAGGTCGGTCATCAACGGGTCGAGGTTGCTCTCGCGCAGTGTCGAGAGCAGTGCGGTGCGCTCGTGCAGATTGGCGAGCACCTCGCTCTCGGCGGCGAGACCGGCGATCGTGTGCACGAGCTCCTTGACCGGGCGGTTGGCAAGCTGCCGGGGCGTGCCCGCAATGCCGAGCGGGCCGTCCAGTTTCGCCAGGTCTTCGGCCACCCGGGCGTAGGCGACGTGCACATCGGCGATGCCGACCGGCACCTCGGGTGTCGATCCGGCCACGACGTAGCGCTGCCAGAGCGTGCGCTGCTGCTGGATGCGACGCAGGCTCTCGTTCATGTCGCTGACATGAACGCCGGCCCGCAGGTACTCCTCCGCCAGCTTGCGCAGACGTCGACGGCTGGCGCCCGACATCTCGGGTGCATCGCGCCGGGCCGCCGTCGCGGCGATCAGCTCCGTCAGCGGACGGTCGAAAACGGCCGGTTGAAACCGGTCAAGCGTTTCGCGGATGTCGAGCAGCAGGCGCAGGTAGATGCCCAGCTCGGTGATCGTCTCGAAGGGGCGCAGCTTGGTCTGCCCGACGAGTCCGTTGGCGCGTTCGAGCAGGCGCGGCAGCTCGTGCTGGTTGATGCGCTTGGCCAGCTCGTGCGAGGTCGACGCCTCGTTCGTGTTCGCGAATGCCGCGCCGTACCAGGGTGAGTCGCCGGGTCCGTAGCGGAACTCGCCCAAGGCAGCGGCCTTGATCAGCGTCTCTGCGGCGGTGGCCCGGTCGTGGGCGAGAAGCTCGAGAGCCCGGCGGTCGAGGCGTGCAGTGGTGGCCGGCGGCGAGGGAAGCTGGGCCAGACGAGCCAGCTCGCCCAGGGCGTCGAGCACGGAGACGCCGAGCATCGGGTCGCGCCGGGTCAGAGCACCGCGGTAGTCGAGCAGCACCTTGCGCAGACGCACGAGCGCGTCGTCGACATCGCCGACCTGCGGCTGGGTGACCTTCTCGTTGCGGGTGATCGACTGAATCAGGTCGCGGCGGAGCGTCCGCGGGCTCACCGCGACACCCTGCAGACCGACCTGCTGCAACCGGTGCGCGATGCCGTCGAGGCTCGACCGACGCGCGCTGACCACGAGCACACGCTTGTGCTGCGCGATGAGCGCGCCGATGGCGTTGACGATCGTCTGGGTTCCGCCGGTGCCCGGCAAGGTCTTCACCACGAGCGAGTTGCCGGCCGCGATCTGGCTGACCACGTTCTCTTGCTCGGCGTCGGCGTCGAGCAGCAGCGTGTCGGTGGCCGGCGGGCGGGCATCCTGACCCACCGGGGCGACCGGCTGGTAGGCCGACTCCACGACGCCGCGGGCACGTGGGTTGCCGGCGACCGCGTCGAGCAGCGGGTGCTCGAGGTTGGCCGCATCGGCGGCGAGCGCCCGGCCGACGTCGGCGAACGACGACACGACCAGGCGGGGAACCACGTTGAACCAGGGCAGGTGCGAGGTGAGTCCGCGCAGGCGGTCGATCACCGGCTGCGGTTTGAACGCACCGTTCGTGATCGCCAGGGCCACGAACGCGTCGGCGTCGAGAGTGATCTGGAACTGGTCGTGCAGCGCACGCGCCAGCTCCGGGTTGAGGTAGGGGGCGCCGTTGAGTTTGAGCTCGAAGTCACGGCCGTAGCGACGGATGGCCATGGGCCGCAGCAAGACGGGGGCATTGAAATCGACGTTGCCGTGTCGCCATTCGGCCAGTCCGATCGCCAGGTGCACCGATTCGATGCCGCGCATCGAGCGCAACTCGATGCCCTTCTGAGTGATCTCTCCGGCGGCGAGGCGGGCGTTTCGGAGGGCGAGCTCGTCACGGATCAGGTTCGACAGCAGTGTGGTCTTGCCGGTGATGAATTGGGGCAGACCGCCCGGATGCGAGGCGCTCAGTTCGATGCGTGTGCGTGGACTGTCAGAGAAGTGCAGCAGCGGCGAGCGCCCGCCGACCTGAGCCAGTTCGTCGCGCCAACGCTGCCAGACCGGTTCGGCGATGTTGCCGGCGAGCAGGGTCGGATCGCCCAGGCTGATCGCGTGCGGCGACGTCTTGCCGTTCGGATCGGGTGCAGGCGCGCCCGAGTACTCGGACAGATTGTCGTCGTCTTCTGGTTTTCTATCGAGGCGCCACACAGGCCTACCCTAATTCGCCGAAGCGGCATTTGCCGTGAGGCGGTGCGGGTTTCGCGGTTTCTCGCCCTTATTTACTGGTCGGGCGTGTTGGTTGGAGTCTCGTGAGGGGCCTCCCGGAACGGCCTCTCGGGGGCCGCCGAACCGGCAGAATGGAATGATGGCACTCCCCCTGGTTGAACTGCACCTGCACATCGAAGGCACCCTCGAGCCGGAACTCATCTTTGAGCTCGCCGCCCGCAACAACGTGACCCTCCCCTGGGCGTCGCTCGACGAGTTGCGCGCCCAGTACGAGTTCAGCGATCTCAGCTCTTTTCTCGACCTGTACTACCGCAATCTCGATGTGGTGCGCGAGCGCGTCGACTTCGCCGATCTGACCCGCGCCTACCTGAAACGCGCCGCAGCGGGCGGGGTACGTCACGCCGAGATCTTCTTCGACCCGCAAGCGCACACCAGCCGCGGCATCCCGTTGGCGACCGCGCTCGGCGGCGTACATGATGCGCTGGCAAACTCGGCGGCCGAGTTCGGGGTCAGCACCAAACTGATCGTCACCTTCTTGCGCGATCGCCCGGCAGCCGAGGCGCTCGCGATTCTGCGGCAGATTCTCGCCGGCGACGTGGCCGATGGTGTGACCATCGACGGGATCGGACTCGATTCGGCCGAAGTCGGCTACCCGCCGTCGCTGTTCACCGAGGTGTTCGAGTTGGCCCGCGCGAACGGCCTGCACGTGGTCGCGCATGCCGGCGAGGAGGGCCCGCCCGCCTACGTCTGGGAAGCCCTCGACCTCTTGAAGGTCGAACGCATCGATCACGGCATCCGCAGTCTCGAAGACGACGCGCTGGTCGAGCGCCTCGTCGCCGAGCGCATTCCGCTCACCGTCTGCCCCCTCTCGAACGTGCGCCTGCGCGTCATCGACACCCTGGCCGACCACCCGCTGCTCGGCATGCTCGAGCGGGGACTTCTCGTCACGGTCAATTCCGACGACCCGGCGTACTTCGGCGGCTATGTCGACGAGAACATGGCGGCGTTGACCGCCGAGTTCGATCTGGATGCCGCGCAGCTGGCCCTCCTGGCCCGCAACGGAATCGAGGCGTCGTTTCTCACGGCCGCCGAGAAGGCTGCGCTGGCCGAGGAGGTCGACACCTGGGTGCAGGCGCAGGCCTAGAGCCAACCGCGCTTCTTGAACACGAAGTAGAGCCCGAACCCCATCCCCACCATCAGCGCGAGGGCGAACGGATAGCCGTACTGCCACTCCAGCTCTGGCATCACCCGAAAGTTCATGCCGTAGATCGTTCCGACCAACGTCGGTGCGAAAAGGATCGCCGCCCAGCTTGAGATCTTCTTGACCTCCTCGCTCTGCGCGAGGCTCGTCTCCGACAGGCGGCGCATTTCGTCGTTCTGTCGCTGCCCGACGAGGGTCGAGTGGGTGGTGAGGGCGTTCTGCAAGAGCTGCCGGAACGAGTCGCCGCGGTCGACGAGCCGTATGGTGTGGTCGAGCACGTCGCGCAGTCTTCGCTGCAGTTCCAGGTCGACGGCATATTTGTCGAAGCCGCGTTGCAGAGCTTCGAACATCCCGACCATCGGCTGGGTCGCACGCTGAAGCTCGATGACCTCGCGAGACAGCGCGTAGATGCGCCGGGCGACGGCCGGATCGCCGTCGAAGAGCTGATCTTCAATCTCGTCGATATCGTTCTGCAGGCCCGCCATCACCGGCGCATACTCGTCGACCACCTGGTCGAGAATCGCGTAGAGCACGGCCTCAGCCCCCAAGGCGAGCAGCCCTTCTTCGGCCTCGAGCCGGTGGCGAACCTTCGCGAGATCCGGCGACTCCGCATGACGAATTGTCACCACGAAGTCGGGGCCGACGAACACATGAAGCTCGCCGAATTCCACGCGCTCATCGACATCCATGTACCGGGCGGGGCGCAGCACGATGAACAGCACGTCGCCGTACCGTTCGAGTTTCGACCGTTGGTGACCCTTCAGCGTGTCTTCGACGGCCAGGTGGTGCAGGCTGAATTCCTCGGCCACCGACCACACTTCGTCGTCGGTCGGCCGGTACAGCCCGATCCAGGCGAAGCCGTTGTGGGCCTTCATCACCTCGTACGTCTCGTCGAGGGTGGCCGGCGTTGCAACACGCTTGCCTCCCACATAGATCGCGTTGTCAATCAGCGCCATCGGGTCTCCTCACTCGCGGTACCAGTGTGTCAGGCAGATGAGGTTGTGCCGCGCAGCGGCTTTCGCCGACCGTGCCTCAGCAACTACCCTGAATCCATGGCCGACGGGGGATGGACGCGCACTGCGCTCGTCGTCGAGGACCAACCGTTCATGCGTGCGCTCATCGCCGATGCGTTGCGTCACGCCGGATTCATCGTGCACGACCGGGACTCGGCGAGCCGAGCACTGGCCGACCTCGACGATCTCGACCCCGATGTGCTGATCACCGACATCGATCTCGGATCACGCCCGAACGGCATCGAACTGGCGGTGATCGTGAATGCGAAGGCCCCACACATGGCAATCGTCTTTCTCACCAACTACCCGCGGGCCGGCACCGCACCCGGCGCGGCCAACGCGCCCGTTGGATCGGTGTTCGTGAACAAGGCAGCGATCGAGTCGGTTGATGCCCTCATCCAGGCAGTGAATGCGGCGCTCTCCGCGACTCCGACGTCACCCTCGTCGGCGCCGTCGATCGAGGCTCCGATCGATCGGATTGCCCGTCTCACCCACACCCAACTCGACACCCTGCGGCTCGTGGCGCTCGGTTCGTCGAACGCGGAGATCGCCCGCCGGCGCGGAACGAGCCTGCGCGCGCTGGAGAAAACGCTCACCCGCACCTTCGACGCTCTGGGCTTGACGCACGACGCATCGATCACACCGCGGGTCGCTGCGACAAACCTCTACCTGCGGGTCTTCGGCTTTCCGCTTCCGGTGGCCGCCGACGTCGCATCGTCAGAGTCGCCCGGATGACCCGCCGCTTTCGGTGGCTCGACCGGGCGTTCGGTTCCAACGTTCTGACGATTTGGTCGTGGTTGCTCACGTTCCCGTTCGCCGTGACCGTGATGGGCGGGTCAGAGTACGTCGACACGACTCCGGTGCGCGGAGCCGAGTTCGCCGTTGCAGCGATCGTGCACGTGCTCACCGGGGCGGGAATGTTCGCCGCCCGCTACACCGTGCTGCGGCCCGGCCAGCGACGCCATCGTCGAGCACGGGCGCTCATCGTCTTCGCCGTTCTCGGCGCCTCGCGGCCGTTTCTTTTGATCGTGGTGTCGGATGCCATCGGGCTGCAGATGCAGCCCGGCGCCGTGTTCACCCGCGTGGCGATCAATGTCGTGTGCACGATCACGATGCTGACCCTCATCGCGTTGCTGATCGATGTGCTCCGGCGGCACCAAGCGGTGCAACGGCGTTTGCGCTCAGCCCTGACCACGCTGAATCTGCAGCGCGAATTCGATGAGCAACAGTTGGAGGGACTGCGGCGTCAGTACGTCGACGATGTCACCGTGCGCATCGATGCCACGCTCGATTCGCGGCGGGCCGAGCCTCTCGACGCAACGCAGGCATCCGCGCTGTTGCGGGCGATCGCCGACGACATCGTACGGCCGATGAGCCACGAGCTCTATCGCGAAGAAGGCCGAGCGGTCGCGCCCCCGGCCATCGGCGGTCCCGTGTCATTCATCGAGCGGTCGTCCCGCATCCTGGCCGCACTGCAACCAGCGCCGATTGTGCTCCCGTACCTGTTGCTCGCTCTGGTCTTTCTCCCTCACCTTCTCACCAACGTCAGTGTGACTTTCACCGTGATTCAGCTGGTGCTGGGCGCCGGGCTCTATCTGTCCGGCAGCGCCCTGACAGCAGTGCTCACGCGCATGGTGCAGAACCCCGGCGCGCGGATCGCCGTGCTTTCGCTCGGCTACACCTCCACTGCGATCGTGGCCACCCTCGTCATGCACTGGTCGGCGCACACCGCTGGGTACTCGCCCACCATGAACTGGTCACCGGCGTTCATCTATCCAAGTTTCGCGCTCGCGCTCAGCATCATCGCCGCCACCGCGGCGGAACTCGCCAGCGACGAGCAACGACTTGCCGAGCTGCTGGCGGAAGAAGTGCAGCACACCGCACACACTCATAGTCGGCTGCGGCTGGCACGCAAGCGCACGGCACATCTCTTGCACACGGCGGTGCAGGGCGAGTTGGTCGCAGCGGCGCTCTCACTTCAACGCCGCTCCTCGGCAACCACCGACCCGCTGTCCACCAACGCGTGGGGCGACGTGATGACCACCATCGCGCGAATCAAGCACGAGGTCGCGCAAGACGACGTCGTGGACCCCACACCGGCAGCCGAACAAGTCAAGGCGCTCATCACCATGTGGGGTAGCGCGCTGCGCATCACGGCGCGGTACGACGACGAGATCTGGCCGGTGCTCGCTGCCGACGCGGCGCGCACCGAGATGGCGGTGGATGCCCTCTCCGAAGGGTTCACGAACGCCGTGCGACACGGAAACGGGCAGCGTGTCGACGTGCACCTGGGCGTTGCCGGCCCCCTCCCCCGTGCGATCATCACCGTCAGGTCGGCTGGCGTGATCTCGTCGGGGCCGACGAACGGTCTCGGACTGCGCTCCCTCCAGAGCTCCGCGAGCGCCGTGACGCTGAGCGAATCGCGCGGCGAGGTGTCGCTCATCGTCGAGTTGGCCTGATCGACCACTTCGAAGTGACCTCGTAAGTCGACCTCCGGACGCAACCAGGTTCAGAGATCGGCTCGCCTGATCTCGAGACGCKGCCTCCTCCGTCGGCTGCTCCTCGATCACCGACAATGAAAAGGTCGCGTTAACCGAACACCCTCGAAGTCTGCGCATGCCGCTGTCGTAGTCTGCACAGGAGGGGGGACTTGTGGAATCTACGCACAGCATCGGAGTAGTCGCCGACACCGAATTCGGTGCCGTCCGCGGAACTCTCGACGGCTCCACCAATGTGTGGAGGGGCATCCGCTACGCCGCGCCGCCTCTCGGAGAGCTTCGTTTTCGCGCACCGCAGCCACCACCGCTCGCCGGTGCCATCGTCGATGCGACGGAATTCGGGTCGCAGTCGCCCCAACCCCGCTCATCGGTGTTTTCCCGCACGGCCGCCGGACGTATGCATGAGGACTGCCTGACCGTCAACGTGTGGTCGCCGTCGGGTGGCACCTCCCGCAAGCCCGTCCTGTTCTGGATTCACGGCGGCGACAACCTGCAGGGCGCCGCGAACGTGCGCCCGTTCTCCGGTCGATCACTGGCCGAGAACGGCGACGTTGTCGTGGTGAGCGTCACCTACCGACTGGGGATCCCCGGTTTTATCGACTTCTCGTCGTTTGCGACGCGTCAGCAACCGTTCGACTCGAATCTCGCCGTGCGCGATGTGATCGCCGCGCTTGAGTGGGTGCAGAGCAACATCGCCCAGTTCGGCGGCGACCCGAGCCGGGTCACCATCGGCGGGGAATCCTCCGGCGGCGCCATTGTCACCACCCTTCTCGGGGTGCCGACGGCCGCCGGTCTCTTTCACCGAGCGATCGCACAGAGCCCACCGGCCGTCACAGCGCACAGCGCCGTCGACGCCGCGAACACCGCACGCACGGTCTTGGCGATGCTCCGCGTGCACCCCACCGACATCCACCTGTTGCGCGAGAAGCCGTCAGTCGCCCTGGTTGCTGCGGCGGCCCGGCTTGTCGCGGCGACGCGCCTTTCCGAGGCCACCCGCCCTTCTGAAGCGCGCACCCTGTCAGCAGATGCCGGCACTCCGTTCGCCGCAGTCGTCGACGGAACGCTGGTGCCCGAGCATCCGCTCACCGCGCTGGAGAACGGCCGGGCTCATCGCATCCCCCTCGTGATCGGTTCGAACCACGATGCGGCAACGGGGCTGGCCGCGGTGCTGTCGAGCAAGCACGATGGGCACGCGACGACGACGGGAACCGACCCCCGGTTGGCGGCGCTCGCGATCGCCGACGCCCACAGCCGGTTCGCGCCGGTGTGGCTCTATCGATTCGACTACACACCACTATCTCGACGGGCGTTCGGCAGCCGAGCCCCGCGTTCCTCTGAGCTCCCCTACCTCTGGGGCGCCCTCCCCCGTGGCCCGATCGCACGGCTCGAAGCACTCGCCTCCGATTCGGCCGCACAGCGGCTCTCGGCGCGGTTCCAGCACCGCTGGTTGTCGTTCGCGAAGCTCGGCATCCCCACGCACGCGGGCGGCGAACCGGTCTGGACGTCATTCGACGAGCATCGCGCGACGATGATCTTCGACGGCCAGGATGCCCTGGTCGACGATCTCGACGCCGAGTTGCGGCTGCAGAACGACACCGCGCGACAGTCCGCAGGGGCACCGCGACACTGACCTAAGCTGACCCCATGGCCAACGCTGACGCTGCTCACCCATTCGCTGAACGCGTTTTTCTCGGAACCGTGCTCACCCTGGATCCCGAACATGCGGTCGCCGAGGCCGTCGCCGTGCTCGGCGAGCGCATCGTTTACGTGGGCGATCGGGCCGGTGCCGACGCGCTGATCGGGACGCACACTCAGGTGAGCGAGCTGGGCGACGCGGTGCTGTTGCCGGGATTCGTCGAAGCGCACGGGCATCCGCTCTCTGAAGCGGTGTTCATCAGTCCACGGATGGTCGACATCCGACCGGTCGTCGCCGCGACGGCTGCGCAGGCGCTCGCGATTCTGCACGCCGCGATTGACGTCGCCGGCCCCGGCGGCGTCTACGCGAACGGCTGGGATCCCCTCCTGCAGGTCGGCCTGCCGACGCCGACCCTCGACTGGATGAACGAGCTCTGCCCCGACAAGCCGTTCGCCATCTTGCACAATTCGGGCCATTCGGCATGGTTCAACTCCGCCGCCGCCACCTTCAGCGGGGTCACCCGTGAGACGCCGGACCCGGTCGGCGCCTCCTTCGGGCGAGACGAAGCCGGCGACCTCGACGGTAGCCTGCAGGAGGTCGGCGCCGCCGAGCTCATCTTCGGCCCGGCGCTGGCCATCGAGCCTGACGAGTTCGTGGCCCTTCTCGCCGCCGAATCCCGCCGGTTGAACGCAGCGGGAATCACGACCATCGGCGAGCTCGGTTTCGACCCGAGCAGTCGCGCCCGGCTCGACGCAGCGCGGCAGGCCGGCGCATTGACGGTGAGACTGCGGCTCTACGAGATGTCGACGGCGGCGAAGACGAGCGCCGCGCAGCCCGGCGACGGCGACGACATGGTGCGGCAGATCGGTATCAAACTCTGGGCGGATGGTTCGCCCTGGGTCGGTAACATCGCCACGTCGTTCCCCTACCTCGACACCGCGGCCACCCGCGCGCTCGGACTCGAACCGCACCACCACGGGCACGCGAACTACACCGAGGCCGAGATCGAAGAGATCAGCGAGGCCTATTTTGTCGCAGGCTGGCAGCTCGCCTGCCATGCGCACGGCGACCTGGCCATCGACGCGGTTCTGGATGCCTGGGAGCGGCTGCTCGCGCGGCACCCGCGAGCCGATCACCGGTTGCGACTCGAGCACGTCGGTGCAATGACTCCCGAGCAGTTCGATCGGGCCGCACGCCTCGGCGTCACGACGAGCCTGTTCATCGATCACCTCTACTACTGGGGTGACGTCTTGGTCGAGGGCCTGTTCGGACTCGAGCACGGTGCCGTCTGGGTGCGTGCCGGGTCGGCTCTGGCCGCCGGGGTGCGGATCTCCTTCCACAACGACGGCCAGGTGACTCCGCCGGAGCCGCTGCGCAATATCGAGATCGCGGCGACCCGCCGCAGCCGGTCGGGGCGGGTGTTGGCGCCAGCAGAGCGCATCAGCGTCGCGCAGGCGCTGCGGGCGCAGACCCTCGACAGCGCGTATCAGCTGTTCTCTGAGCACGAGGTCGGCTCGATCGCGGTCGGAAAACTCGCCGATTTTGTGGTTCTCGGTTCGTCGCCGCTGGCGACGGATGCCGTCACCTCGCCTGCGGGAAGCATCGCGAACATCCCGGTGCTGGAAACCGTTCTCGGCGGAAAGACGGTCTTTGAGGCTTCGTTGGTCGAGCCGATTTCGTAGCTCGAGCCGATTTCGTAGGTCGAGCCGATTCCGCTGGTCGAGCCTGTCGAGACCTCGTGAGCCGATCCGCAGACCGGGTTACCGGATCTCGACAAGCTCGATCACCGGGAGCACCCAGCCCCGCTGGTCGAGCTTGTCGAGACCACGCACGTCGGCCTCGAGACCTGGTCACCGGATTTCGACAAGCTCGATCACCGAGCCCACTCGATCACCAACGCCCCTTACGCCCCCGAGTGAGACCTGAACGACCGCAACCGCAAGCTGTTGCTCACCACGAAGACGCTCGAGAACGCCATCGCCGCGCCCGCCAGCATGGGGTTGAGCAGTCCGGTCGCAGCCAGTGGAATCGCCGCCACGTTGTAGGCGAACGCCCAGAACAGGTTCACCTTGATCGTGCCGAGCGTGCTGCGGGACAGCCGGATCGCATCCGCTGCCGCACGCAGATCACCCCGCACCAGCGTGAGATCGGCGGCCGCGATGGCGGCGTCAGTGCCGGTTCCCATCGCCAGTCCGAGATCGGCCTGGGCGAGCGCCGCGGCATCATTGACGCCGTCGCCGACCATCGCCACGACCTTGCCCTCGGCCTGCAGCCGCCTGATCACGTCGAGTTTCTGCTGCGGCATGACCTCGGCGATCACCTGGTCGATCCCGACCTCTGCGGCAACGTGCTCAGCCACAGCGGCATTGTCACCGGTGAGCAGCACCGGGGTCAGGCCGAGCGCCTTGAGCTGGCGAATCGCCTCGGCGCTCGTTGCTTTGACGGCGTCAGCGACCACGAGCACCCCGCGTGCTTCGCCGTCCCAAGCGACCACGACCGCTGTCTTACCCTCGGATTCGGCGCGTGACTTCGCGAGCGCCAACTCTTCGCCCAGAGTGATCGACCAGTCGGCTAGCAGCGACTCACGGCCAACGAGAACGGTGTGCCCGTCGACGACGCCCTGCACGCCCTTACCCTCGACATTGACGAAGGATTCGGGCACCGGCAGCGCTCCGACCCGTTGCGTGGCGCCCTTCGCGATGGCCCGGGCGATCGGATGCTCCGACGCGTCTTCGAGGGCACCGGCGACACGCAGCAGCTCGGCCTCGGTTGTGGCGTCGGACGTCGACGCGGCAGTGATCACCTCGAGCAGGGTCATCGTGCCGGTGGTGACGGTTCCGGTCTTGTCGAGGACGATGGTGTCGACCGTGCGGGTCGATTCCAGAACTTCTGGCCCCTTGATCAGAATGCCGAGCTGCGCGCCGCGGCCGGTTCCGACCAGGAGGGCTGTCGGGGTGGCCAGCCCGAGCGCACACGGGCAGGCGATGATGAGCACGGCCACCGCCGCGGTGAACCCCATCGAGAGCGGAAAGCCGGCACCGATCCAGACACCGAGCGTGGCCACCGCGATCGCGAAGACAATCGGTACGAACACGCCGGACACCCGGTCGGCGAGACGCTGCACCTCGGCTTTGCCCGACTGCGCCTCTTCGACAAGCCGGGCCATCTGAGCCAGTTGGGTGTCGGAGCCGACCCGCGTCGCGCGAATGACCAGGCGACCACCCACGTTCACCGTTGCGCCGGTCACGGGGTCACCGACTGCGACCTCGACCGGCACCGATTCGCCGGTGAGCATGCTCGCATCGACGGCCGACCGCCCGTCGATGACCACGCCATCCGCCGCGATCTTCTCACCGGGGCGAATCACGAACTCGTCGCCGACGGCCAACTGCTCGGTCGGGATGCGGGCCTCGACGCCGCCGTGCAGCACCGCGACATCTTTCGCACCGAGCTCCATCAGCGCGCGCAACGCGGCCCCCGCCTGACGCTTGGAGCGTTTCTCGAAATAGCGCCCGGCGAGCACGAACATGGTCACACCGGCGGCGACCTCGAGGTAGATGTTGGCTGCGCCGTCCGAGCGGGTGAGCGCGAAGTCGAAACCGTGGGTCATGCCGGGCACGCCCGCGGTTCCGAGGAAGAGAGCGTAGAGCGACCAGAGGTAGGCGGCGATCGTGCCGACCGACACGAGGGTGTCCATGGTGGCGGCTCCGTGGCGCAGATTCATCCAGGCCGCTTTGTGGAACGGCCAGGCCGCCCAGACGATCACCGGTGAGGCCAGGGCCAGCGACGCCCATTGCCAGTAAGTGAATTGCAACGCCGGCACCATCGCGAGCACGATCACCGGCACCGAGAGAATGATGCTGCCGATCAGGCGCTGGCGGAGTGACGTTAATTCGGGGTCGGCCGGGGCGCGGTCGCCGCCGGAGCCGGCACCGCTCCCGGCGGCATCCGCTTTCGTGGCGGGGAGCGCTGCGGTGTAGCCGGTCTTCTCGACTTCGGCGATGACAGCGGATGCGTCGACCCCGGCGGGCACGAAGACGCGCGCCTTCTCGGTGGCATAGTTGACCGTCGCGGTCACCCCGTCGAGTTTGTTGAGCTTCTTCTCGATGCGCATCGCGCAGGAGGCGCAGGTCATTCCGCCGATCTCGAGTTCGATGCGGGTGCCGATCGGTGTCTCGAGCGAGGTCTCACTCATCTGATATTCCTCTAGTGATTCACGTCGTCGTTGTGCTCGGGCTGAATGGTCGGGGCGATGCTCGGGCCGACGTTCGAACCGACGCTCGACTCCGCATCCGGCCCGATGACAGGGGCCAAGGCTTGGCCGACGAGCAGGCTACCGGCGAAGATCGCAGCCAGCCCTGCGCCGAACAAACCCAATGTGGCGGGTGCGCGCATGGTTAGGCCCGCACCGCCTGGTAACCCGCCTCGTCGACGGCGGTGATCACGGCAGCGTCGTCGAGGGGCGCGGCGCTGGTGACCACGAGTTTTCCCGTTGCCGCGCTGACGTCGACCGCGGTCACGCCGTCGAGCTGGGTGACCTCGGCGGTGACCGAACGCTCGCAGTGTGAGCAGGTCATCCCCGTTACGGCGAATTCAGTGGTCGTCATCTGTTGTCTCCTTCGTGCACACGTTGTCGATAAAGTACCCCTAGGGGGTATCACCTGGATCAACCTTAGACCCATGCGGGGTATTCCCCACAAGTCCTGCAGCACTCAAGTGCAGCGCTGATCGCGCACCAGCGACCAAGCCCCTTAGTGATTGAGTCGCGATTGAGCTTGCCGACGCTTCTCGGAGGGATCCTGTATTCCGGTCTCACAACCGTCAGAACGGTGGAATTCCGACCTCGGCCGGGAGCGATTCAGAGCGCTCTTCGGGCGGCGTGCTGGGCCCGATCCGGTGTTCGGGTTCGGTCGTGTACCGGTGCCCAGTCGGGGAGGTCCAGGTGATCGTGCCGGTGTCGTCTTGCACGTAGGACCAGCCGATTTCGTGTTTGTCGCGGTGGTTCTTCGGGCACAGGCTCGCCAGGTTGGTCAGGTTCGTTTCGCCGCGGTGGCCGTTCTCCCAAAACGGGATCGAGTGGTCGATGTCGCAGTCCGCGGCGGCCCGGCTGCACCCGGGTGACCGGCAGGTCGCGTCCCGGAGCCGCAGTGCCGCCCGCAGGTCGGCCGGTGGGGTGTAGCGGTCGCGGCCGACGGAGAGGAACGCCCCGGTTTCCGGGTTGGTGAGCACCCGCAACCAGCCGGGCGAGGTGCCGGCGAGTTCCCGGGCGGTGTCGAGGTCGATCGGCCCGTACCCTTCGAGCACCGCCGGCTCGACGCTGCGGCCGAGCAGGGTCAACGCCGGGACCAGGATCACCACGTCCGCCTTGATCCCGCGGCGGCGCTTCCGGCGGGTCCGGCCGGTGCCCGCTGCCGCCGCGCCGTCGCCGTCGGTTTCGTTCCCGTCGTCGTCCGCGTCGTCGTCGGCGGTGTCGCGGTCGAGGATCAGGTCGGCGAGCACATCCGCCTTCAACTGGGTCAGGGTGCGCGGTTCGTCGGCCCGCTGCAACCCGCGGGCCGTGCTGGTCAGTCGGGTGCAGATCGCCTGCGCCTGCCCGGCGGGCAGGAACGCATTGAGGTAGGCCATGCCGTCGGCGGCGGGTTCGAAGAACACCGCCCGGTCGGCGACGCTTTTCTGATGCCGGGCGGTGATCGATTCCGGGTCCAACCGTTCCCGGGCTTTGCGGGTCTTCTGCGCGAACCGGGACACGATCAGGTTCCCGGCGCCGGGCAGCACCGCCTTCTCGAGCGCGGCCCGGTCCTCCGGGGTGAGCGTGAACGTCTGGTCGGCGAGCACGGTGGCGTGCCGGTAGCTGATCTG
>NZ_JBFRCS010000017.1:0-66005 GCF_052113185.1 Leifsonia sp. YAF41 | reverse complement strand
GTCGCCCTCTGCTGGTACCACCACTCGACCATCGAAACCTCCGGCTGGCAGATCCGCATCCTCAACGGCGCCGTGCAGATCAAGGCACCACCCTGGCTGGGACTCGGCAGAGACTGGCTCCCCGCCAACCAGCACCGCGCCCACACCACTCTCGGCCGCTGACCCACCCGGACGAAGGGTCCCCGAGACCGGCTCGCGCGATCTCGAGACACGTCCGACTCCGTCGGGCGCTCCTCGATCACCGAGATGGATCGGCCCCCGACAGACTCGACCACCGCGACGACCGCGTTCCCGAGACCAGCTCACGAGGCCTCGAGACACGGCCGACTCCGCTGGCTGATCCTCGACCACCGGGAAAGCACGACTGGCGCGGCCGCCTCGCGATCTTGCCAACGGCGATCAGGCCGTGACGCGATAGTTCAGGTAGGTCGTTCCACTCTCAAAGCGATGCTCGCCTCTGAGCTCGAGCGACTGGCGCAGCTCGTCGGGAAACGCGCGGGTTCCCCCGCCAAGCAGGATCGGCGCGACAAAGAGCTGCAGTTCGTCAACCAGCCCAGCCTGCAACATCTGCGCTGCGAGGTCAGGACCGCCCACGGTGAGGTCCTGTTCCGAGGACTGCTTCAGTTGCCGAACCAACGCAGGATCAAGCTGGCGCTCAATTTCAGTTCGAGCGCTGGACGGCGCATCCAACGTCGTCGAGAACACAATCTTGTCGGCCCCCTGCCAGATGTGCGTGAAGTCTTGTTCGACAGCGGGCGCGTCGACGAGGGTGTGAGCCGTTTCCCAGTACACCATCGCTTCGTACATCCGGCGCCCGTAGAGGTAGGTACCGACCGGCCGCACCAGGTCATTGATGAATTCGAGCATCTCGTCGCTCGGCGTCGTCCAATCGAGGCTGCCCGTGGCATCCGAAATGTAACCGTCGAGCGACAAGTTCACAATGTAGACGAGTTTGGCCATAACAAACCTCCCCGGTGTAGGAAACACGAAACACGCGTCAAGCGGCACACAACACAGCGACAACGATGCACGCGACTCACGACGAGAGTAAAACCGACTGCCCGCGCCGGCAACCGCCTCCGCGCTGCGTGCCAGGTACGAAAGAGCAGTCAGGCCGTGACGCGATAGTTCAGGTAGACCATGCCGTTGTCGAAACGACGCTCGCCGACGAGCTCAAGCGATTGGCGCAGGTCATCGGGATACGCCCGTGTTCCACCACCGATCAGAATCGGCACGATGAACAGTTGTAGCTCGTCAACCAGGCCGGCCCGCATCATCTGCGCTGCGAGACCGGGACCGCCCACGGAGATGCTCCGTTCCAACGTCCGCTTCAGTTGCCGAATCAACTCCGGGTCAAAGCTGCGCTCGATTTCGGTGCGATCGCTGGTTGGCGCATCCAACGTCGTTGAGAACACGATCTTGTCGGCGGCTTTCCAGATGCGGGTGAAGTCCCAAATCACGCCGGGTGGGTCGACCAGAGTGTCGGCGGTCTCCCAAAACAGCATCGTCTCGTACATCCGACGCCCGAGGAGATACGTTCCGACCGAGCGCTCGAGGTCGTTCACAAAGGCATGCACCTCTTCATTCGGCTCGGCCCAATCGAAGTTGCCCGTCGCATCTGAAATGTATCCATCGAGTGACGAGAACATCGAGTAGCTGAGATTGGTCATGGCAAACCTCCAGGGTGCGGAACGATGAACGACACGACGACCCTAAGTCCGACCGCCTGCACCGGCAACCAGCTGAGCGACACCGGAACATCATCATCACCCTTGATTGCTATTTAGCATTAGTGCTAGATTGCGAACATGTCCGAATCGACCGCTGATATCTTCACCGCCCTGGCGCACCCCACCCGCCGCCAGATCCTCCAAGATCTGAAGGATGGCGAGATGGCGGCCGGCGAGATCGCCGCACGGTTCACGAGTTCCGGGCCCACAATCTCGCGGCACCTGTCTATCTTGAGAGTCGCCGGACTGGTCACCGAGCGACGCGACGCGAACCGCATTCTCTACTCCCTGGTGGGCGACCGCCTCGCTCTATCAGTCGGCGAGTTTCTTTCGTCGGTCTGCCCGGAGCAGATGCTGCTGCGGAGCATCCGGCCCCCAACGAAGCAGCCTGCGTCGATTGGCGCAGCCGCTGAAGGCGCCGACCGCGCATGAGATACCGGGCCCCGAACCTGGCCGCGACCATTGAGCGTCGCCTCCTCATCAACTACCGACTCGATCCGGTCGTGGCCCAGTCTTTGCTGCCCGCATCTCTGCGTCCCCAGTTGGTCAACGACAGCGCGGTCGCCGGCATCTGCCTGCTTCGCCTCGGCGCGCTGCGCCCCACCTGGTTCGCTCCCCCGGTCGGCTGGGGTGCCGAGAACGCAGCGCACCGCATCGCCGTCGAGTGGGACGACGCATCCGGAACCCATGCCGGGGTCTACATTCCCGAGAGACACAGTGCCTCATGGCTGCCGGTTGTCGTGGGTGGCCGGCTCTTTCCCGGAGTCCACAAGCACGCCAGCTTCAGCGGCGCCGAAACGCCAGAGCGCGTGCAGGTGACGATGACCGCCGCCGATACGAACGTGCGGGCGGATGTGGAGATCACCGACCACTGGACGAGCTCACTCTTCGACACAGTGACGGATGCCTCGGCCTTCTTTCAGAATGGATCGATCGGGTGGTCGCCCTCACACGACGGACGCGCACTCGAAGGGCTCCAGCTGAAAACAACGCAGTGGCGAGTTGATCCGGGAACTGCCGTCGACGTTGAATCCTCGTTCTTCGACGCGTTGCCCGCCGGCTCGGCTGTGCTCGACAACGTTTTGGTCATGCGTGATGTGCCGATCACGTGGAGTGCGCCGCAGAGCCTCGACTCACGCCACGGGTAGCCGCTGCTAGCGACTCAACGTCACTAGCGGCTGAGGGTGATACCGACCGTGGCGAGCGTGCCGACGACGACACCCCAGATCGTGATCGAGATGATCTGCCAGAGGATGACGGAGTTCTTCGGGGCACCGAACGACACCATGGCCGCTGAAGTGAATTGGCTCGGCAGAATCACCGGCCCCACCAGGCTCACCCCGGCCACGCCGTATTTGTCGAACCAGGCCCGCACCTTCCGCCGACGAGACGACTCCTCCGGCGGCGTTTTTCCGTTCAGGACACCCACGCGTACTCGATGCGCGGTGAGCGCGAAGATCATCATCGAGATGATGTTGCCCACGATCGCCGCAGCAATCGCGACCACCGGAGTGACCCCGGCGAGAATGCCGATCACCGAGCCGAAGTATGAGTCGACGAAGGGAATGGCTGCGACGAGCATCACGCCGACCCACTGGAGAAACTCGGGGAAGGAGGAAGTGAAGTCTTGCAGAGCGGGAATCATCGGCAGTGCCTTTCGTGGTGGAGTGAAGCGATAGGTCCATCCTGTCGACGCCCCGGCAGCCGAAGTAGTGCCGTGGTGTCACCGCATTTGTGGTGATTCTGCATACAAGTACGTGACAAATGTCACTGCCCTACGCTGGTCGACATGCACCGTTTTGCCCTTCTCGCTCCCCGACACCCGTGGGTGCGCTCCTGATGCCGACGCTTGCCCGACGCGCTCGCACGCAAGAACCTGCACTGGCCGGGGCCTCAGTCGGGATGGCCCGCTCTTCGCAGCCGGTTCAACTCGATCATGGGCGAGGCGTGCACGCCACCTGGACATACACCCTCGGCTCGATCGCCTTCGTCGTCGTTGTGCTCGCGGCATTTCTCGTGCTGATGTCCGCGTCGGTCTTCTCTTCTTCACGCAACCCGCTCGACGGCGCGGTGCTCGTGGCAATCCTCGTCTCCGCGGCCGTTCAGCTGCGGTATTGCTGGTTTCTGCAACGCGGACGGGGCGGCGGCCTGCCCCACCCCGCCTGGACGATTGCGCTGCTCGCCCCGCCCGCCCTCGCGTGGATTCTTGGCCTTCTCACGCCGGGTCTCGGCGTCATTTCCGCGTTCCCGTTGTGGATGGCGCTGTGCCTGATGGCCTGCCTCCTGCACAAGCGCCGGCGTCGGCTGTTGCTGGCGGGCGGGATTGTGGCGGTCGTGCTTCATCCGTTTCTCGCCCTTGCACTGAACGGAACCGCACCAGAAATTCCGCTCAATAACAATTCCTGGCTGCTTTTGACCTACGGAGCGTTGTTCCCTGCCATGCTGCTCAGCGGCCTGTGGTGGTGGGAGATCGTGGTGGAGCTTGACCGACACCGGCGCGCCTCCGCCGAGCTCGCCGTCGCCCACGAACGACTGCGGTTCGCCTCAGACTTGCATGACATTCAGGGGCACCACCTGCAGGTGATCGCACTCAAGTCTGAGCTGGCCGAGCGGATGCTTGACATCGATATCGAGGCCGCCCGGGCCAACATCCATGAGACCCGCATCATCGCCAAACAAGCCCTCGACGAGACACGCTTGCTGGTCTCCGGCTACCGCGAGATCGCGCTGGACGACGAAATTGAGAACGCCCGCGAGGTTCTGTTTGCAGCCGGAGCGGAATGCGAACTGAATCTCGATGCCGACGGCGACAGTGGCTCCCCAGCGCCAGCACCCAGCGCCGAGGTGCGCCGCGCGCTCGGATTGGCCGTGCGCGAGGCGACGACCAACATTCTGCGACACAGCACTGCGAGCCACGCAACAATTCGCCTGCGCCTGGGACGCGAGGTCTGCACACTGGAAATCAGCAACAACGGTCTCGTCGAGGGCGGCCAGCCGAGCCGAACACCGGGGTCCGGCCTCGCCGGCCTGCGGGAACGCGTCATGGCGCTCGGCGGAGAGTTCGACACCAAGATCGACAGTGAAAACGATCGGTTCACGCTGCGCCTGCAAGTTCCGACTCAGCACAGGGTCACATCATGAGCGACAGTGCAGCTGTTTCAGCAACAGCGCCGCGCCGCATCCGTTTGCTCATCGCCGACGACGAGCACCTCATTCGCGGCGCGCTCGAAGCACTGCTCGGGTTGGAGCCGGACATCGAGGTCGTGGCGAGCGCCGACAACGGTGTGACCGCCGTCGAGCTTGCGATCGAGACCCGACCCGACATCTGTCTGCTCGACCTTGAGATGCCACAGGCCGACGGCCTCGAAGCTGCCGCCCGCATCCTGTCAACGGTCAACACCCGGGTCATCATCGTCACGCGTCATGCCCGACCGGGCGTGCTGCGACGGGCACTCGCCACCCGCGTTTCAGGGTTCGTGCCGAAGTCGACCCCGGCCGAAGAACTGGCCAACGTCATTCGCGATGTTGCTGCCGGCAAGCGCTACATCGACCATGAGATTGCCGCAGCGGCACTCACCGCGGATCGTTGCCCGCTCACCGATCGCGAGCTCGATGTGCTGCGCGTCAGCCGCAGCGCACTGGGAGTGCAACAGATCGCCGACCAGCTCCACCTTGCATCCGGAACAGTGCGCAACTACCTCTCCTCGGCCATGACCAAGCTCGATGCGGTCTCCCGGCACGATGCCGCCGAGCGGGCATGGCAACACGGTTGGATCTAGAGATTCACCAGATCCTCACTGCGTTCGCACAACCCCGCCGGTGCGCAGCCGAGCGCTAAGGTGAGCGCAGAATCATTCTGAGCTCGGGGGAAGCACATGCAGACTGAACCAAACTCGCAGCCAGAGGCGGCGCCATCCGCCACTACTCACTTCACGACAACGTGGGGTGGACTTGCCATCGTCGTGGCCGGGCTACTGCCACTCGTGGTGACGCTGGGCTCGCTCGATGGCGGAACCTTCCCCATGTTCTGGACCGGCCCACTCGATCTGCTCTCGTCGCTTGTGCTCGCCATCGGACTGATCATTCTCGCCTTCGGGCTGCACGGGGAGGGCGACATCGTCGGCGGCTCACGGTGGGGGCAGTCCGCACTCCTGGTACTCGGGCTTGCACCCGTCGCGCTCGATCTGTTTCTTCGCTTTTCCAGCAGTGCGCCGGTGGATCTCGCGGACTTGCTGTTTGACGTGGTGATCTTTTTCAACGTGCTGACGGCCGTGTCGGCCGTCCTCGCCGTGGCAGTGATCGCGCGGGTCCGGCTTATCCCCCGGTACCTGCGGTGGGGTGCTGCCGTCGTCGTCGGATGGGGCATCGTGCGAGCCTGCCTCGACTACTTTCCCTTTGGCCTCTTTCCGCCGGGCTTCGCCCGTACCTATGAAGCCCTCGCCCCCGTCATCCTTGGCGTATGGACTGGCGCCGCCATCATCCAATTCCTCCTGATGATCGCGCTCGGCATTGGACTCGCCCTCTACGGAAACGCCGGCACCCTCCGCCGGTGGCGTGACACTGTAGACCGCAACTGGTAGCGACTGCCTTCAGGCAGCCAGCTGCCGACCGACGTCCGCAGGCCTCAGGCTCCCCCGGGCGGATCGATCAGCAGACTCACGCGCTCGGCGAGATAGCTGTCGAAGTCGATCGCCATCTCGTCGGCCACCGAGGTATTCCAACGCACGAGTGCGCGCCCGCCACGCAAGAAGAGTGGGCCGGTCGACTCATGGAGACTCGCGGCATCCGTCGCAATTTCGGGCGCATCGAAGTTCACTGTCTCCCCCTTGGCAAAGTGCCCTTTCAACGCTGCGGCCCGGTAGGCGCGACGCTCCTCAGCCGATTGGGATTGGTAGCCGGCCCGGCCCGGTTCGACCGCCCGGGTGGTGGTTCCCGTCGCGTAGAGCGTTCCATCGCGGCCGAGCAGGAAGACTCCGAGTCGCCAGACGCGACCGGCGGGCGCCAGCGCGGCCTCCTTGGTGAAGAACAGCACCTTGTGAGGTGCGATGTACCGGCCGTGCGCTTCATCCCGAGCACCGGCCGCGCTGAGCGTTTCGACGGCGCGGTCGAGACTGCGACGGATGTCTGCGGCGAGCGCCTCGTCAGACTTCGGCCCGACGTCTCGGCCAGCATCCTGGTCGCCGTCTCGGTCAGCGTTCGGGCGACTCATCCGCCGCATCCTCTCTCGTGTCCTCGCTTGCGTCTTCGCTTGTGTCATCGCCGAAACGGCGCGAGATCGCGCTGACTTCCTGCTCGACCGTTGCGATCAGCAGCTCACTCTGCAGAATTCGGAAGTGTCCGTTGATGGGGAGCTCGATGTTGCGTGCGCCGTCCAGCGCGCTGCCCCCCGGGATGTGCGGATCGAACTCGCCGTAGATCGAAACGATCCGCTCGTTGACCTGCAACTGTTCGAGGAGGGCACGCACGACTGAGTCGCGCGGCGAGAACGCCCGCAATGTTCGGGAGAGCATGAACCGCGCGTACCTGGAGCCTGAAAATGGTGTTGCAATCGCGACCATTCCTCGCACTGCGCCCGTCGATTGGGGGTCGTGCGGCGGGCCCGACAGATCGAGCATCAGGTGCTTGCCGATCAGGCCGCCCTTGCTGTGAGCAACAAGCACGAACTCGGTGATTCCGTGGTCGGTCTGAAGCCGTCGCAATTCCGACCCGACGATCTCGGCGGAACGCGGCACCGGCATCCGGTTGGAGGCCAGCTCCGGCACGGTGAAGATCCGAAACCCGCGGGCATTGAGGCGGCGCGCGACGGGCTCCAGAAAAAGCCAGGTCTCGTAGACGCCGGGTAGCAGCACGATGGCCGGCAGACCGGGGTCCCCTTCGTCGAACTGCGTCGGGCTGTGTCGGTGAGCAAGGGAGCGGGCCTGTTGCACGCCGGCATAGACGTAGTCGAGACCCCAGGAGGATAGCTGGCGAACGGTCAGCATCGGCACCTCACCTGTTCGACGATGAGGTCGGTGGCGCAATCTCCGTCTGAGCACACTGACATGACTTCATCATCGCGCATGCGGCCGATGCCTGCGGTTTCTCCGGCTGACCGGCGCACCGGCGTACGCTCACATCATGAAACGTGTACTCGCGTTTGGACTCGTCACCCTGCAGATTGTGCTGCTCGCCGCACTGCTGCTGATTCCCCACGGCTCGCTCTGGCCGCGCGGGGCGCTGCTCGTGCTCGCGTCGCTCGTGCTTGATGCAGTCGGCCTGGCACTCATGCTGGCCGGAACGCTGGCCCTCGGCTCGGCGTTCACCGCGAGCCCAATCCCCCGCGAAAACACACAACTGGCCACCCGCGGCGTGTACGGCTACATCCGCAATCCGATCTATACCGGGTTTCTCACCTTCGGCCTCGGCCTCACCCTGTACGGGGCATCCGTCTGGCACATCCTGCTCTGGCTCGCGCTGGTGGCGCTGCTTTCGGGCAAGGCTCGCTGGGAAGAACGGATGTTGGCTGCCGCGCATCCCACCTACCGCGACTATGCGTCGCGTGTCGGGCGTTTCTTACCGGGTCTCGGCCGCTTGCGGCGTCCGCCGAGCGAAGAATGAGCTACTTGGTCGCGAAGTCGAGCTTCGAGTCGGCGACCGCAATGACAGACCAGGTGCCGCCACCGGCATCCGTGAACTCATAGGCGGGAACGATCAGCACGGTCCCATCGGGCTGCCACTGGCTCGCGAGCCCGAGACGTGCCTTGACAATGTCGACGTTGTTTACCGGCCACGACAGCGAGGTGCCTGTTGCCGGGGTAGCCGGTGGCTCGGTCGGGGGCACCCACTCGGAGGGCCCGACATCAGTCTGAGCACGCATAGCCATCGGCATGATCGTCATCTGGGCACCGAACCGGGGGTCCGACAGGCGCTTGAAGCCTTCTTGCTCGCTGACGACGGGATAGTTACCGAGGGGCACGATGTGTGCGAGTGCACCGGATGCGCTGACGACACCGGCGTTAGTGATTTCCAGCGACCACGACTGGTCGACACGCTTACCGTCGACGACAGGCCACGCCTGGGCATTCCGCGTGAACGAGCCCTCCCAGGACTCTGAGGTGAATTCAAACGCGCCGGCGTCGCGTCCCGCTGCGGCAATCAACGAGCGCAGGGCAGTGATCGCAGCGTCTTCGCTCGGGAGATCGGTGGGCGGCTCGCAGGGAGCGGTGCCATCTCCGCACTCCCAGGGGTTGGACCGCGGGTCAGAATAGTAAAAGCTGAGCGTTCCGTCGAGACTCACCATGAGCGACGGTGACGTTCCGTCCTGCGAACCCACTTGCCAGGAGCCATCCTTGATCTCGGCCGCTCCCTCGACACCGAGCGCTCCGGCGAGTGCGGCGACAGTCTCGGCATTCGACGACGCGCGTGCGTCATAGGTATACGCCGATGCCGTACCCGCTGCCGAGGAGAGCCCCGACGAGCTGAAGTTATTGCGGCCGAATCCGTACGGGGAGACCATGTCGGACGCCCCGCCCGCCGACAGCTTCGACTGCTCACCCCCTGCTCCCGCGGCGCCAGCGAAGCCGGGCTGAACCGGACCGTTCTGCGCTGGGCCCATGCCAGGCGCCGTGCCGCCGGCCCCTGTGCCCAGCGTGATGGGCGGAGCCGCGCCATCGGCGGAGTTCGTGGCTCCGCTCATTGACGCTCCGATGCCGAATCCGGCACCGCCGACGAGAGCGAGCGACGCTGCCACAGCGACCAGCGGAAGCCAGAGTGGGCGGCGGCGAGCGCGCTCGGCGGTGAGGTCGGAGACCGGGGCCGCGGTGGATGCGGCGTCGGTCGTGGATGCTGCGTCGGTCGTGGATGCTGTCGGCTCTGCCAGAGTGCGGGCGAGCACCTCATCGGCAAACCCTGCTCGAGGCTCCACACCGGCTGCCGGATCGGCCGCACGCAGTCGGGCGATCAGTTCAACGTCGCCCGATTCAATGTCGCTTGAATCGAGGTCGTTCGAATCGGGCTCGCTCGGGTTGAGGTCGCCCGGTTCGAGATCGCTCGGTTCGCGCTCTGTGTCGTCGTTCATGTTGGTCACCCTCCGTGAGTGCGGTTCACCTACTGATATGTGCGCTGCGGCCCTAACCTTGCAGGCAAGCTAGAACGTGAGTCGTTCTTTCCACACGGCGCGCAGTCGCGAGCGTGCTCGGGAGAGCGCAGCATCCGCCCCGGATCGGGAAATGCCGAGCACCGCAGCGAGCTCCGCGCCATCGAGGCCCTCCCACGCGTGCAAGAGCAGAATCTGACGGTCGCGCTCCCCCACGCTCGCCAACGCACCGCGCAGTTCGGCGTCAAACAGCGCGCTCAATTCGGGGTCCTCGCTGACGCGCAGGCTGCCGGTCTCCGGCACCTCTTCGACGGGAATGTCGACATTCTTGCGGCGCTGGTTGGCAAGAATGAACCCCGCGGTCCGGTAGAGCCACGGAAGGACTGCCTCCGGCGGCACGTCGTCCCGTCGCCGCCAGGCCGTCGTGAGAACCTCGGCAGCGAGATCCTCAGCATCCTGGCGCGGTCCACGGCGGGCGAAGTAGCGCACCAGCGCTGTCGAATGCTCGCGGACTACGGCGGTGAACCATGCCGCATCCGGGCGCATCTCTGGCACGGCGTCATCATCGGTCAACGCCGTCCCCCCGGTCAGATCGGCCTCGGTCGCATCGGCGGCTGGCGCAGCGCTGTCAGTCTTCACGACATGAATGTGTCACACGAGTTGCGAATCTTGCACGCAACTTGCGGAGAAACGCCAAGGTGCACATCTCGAATGCGAGAAACGCCGAACGGCGTGGGGCTCGGTCCCCGGTTCTACCGTCCCCCATAATTGGGTCGTGCCCTGAGGCGTCCCCCCACTCCAGGGGCACGTTGCGTCCCGCCGCGTCCCCCCACGCGGCGGGACGTTTGGGTGGCAGGAGATCCACCTCACACTTGTTGATGGTGAAGTCATTGATGGTGAAGCGCACCGGTTCCGCAATGCATGTCCCCCGGATCCCGGCGCGCTTCGGCCCTTATCCCCCCAGATTGGACATGTCTAAGCCTACCCCAATGGGACGGCGCCCCCGGCCGATCGCTCATTCGGGCGCTGGGCTGCGTCGGAGAGGTGCGATGGATGGTGCTACTCGTTTGCCTGGTCTGAGCTGCCAGACATCCCCTCTTCGAGGAGCCTCGTGATCTCCCGAAGAGCTTCTGGTGAGGTGTCCCCGAGGGTGCGGGCTGCGAAGTTGATAACTCGCTTTACTCGGATCATGCGAACCAGCTCCAGCTGAGAATCGATGCGCTCCGGGAGGTCATCATCGGACCCGAGTAAGTACGCGGGGGCGATTCCGAAGAAATTGGCGATCTCAGTGAGAAGGCGCACATCGCTGACCAGCGGGCCTTCACCCTTGATCATGTACTGCCATCTGGCCCGCGAGATCGACACCGACTTGGCTGTGAGACCGGCAGCGATCTCACGGTAGGTGTACGGGGTGTTTCCCTCGGCCACGACCACGTCGAGCAGCAAGTTCAGCTTGCGTGCGAGCTCCTGCTGTGGCGTGGGCTGCGGAGTCCCGGCCCCACCCGCTTCATTAGGCGTCTTGGTACTCATTGGTCCTCGAGTCGTTGTGGATCCCGGTGGATGTATCTGATACGCGTCGGATGTGAGCTTCGATCCGTTGGATGAGCTGTGCCTCGCGATCCGAGAGTGGCTGGTCGGGGTGGAGAAGCAGGCTGTCGCGAACCTCGACGTAGCGGCGATGGAGGTGCAGGGCGTGGGTACCCCGGAAATAGAGGTCGACTCGTGAGACCGGTGCTTCAATGCTGAGCTCAGGCAGGTCAGCAAGCAGTCGCTCCCAGAGCGGGGTGATCTTCCAGAGCAGCCGCCGGCTTCTCCGTGCGTCGCTCAGGTTCGTGGCAACGCCGACAAGCAAGCGGAGACTGAGTCCAACCGAGAGGAGCACCGGTGCAACGAGCCGGCACGACACCGCCAGAAAATCAACTGTCTCGCTGACGTAGCCGTCACCTGTCGCCGTTCGTACGATGGCCAGCTGCATCTGGACGGCCACATAGATCATGCCTACTGCGCAGCCCAATGCAATGATCACGAGCGCTGTCTTAATCGTCCTGTCTGCCTGACGTTTGAAGTCTGTCGCGCACGCAGCAATCGTCGAGATGGCGAGCACCATGAGTGCGATCCACGTCGTGAAGCCGTAGAGCAGCTGGCCCCAGTCGCCAGAGCCGACAAGCTGGATGTCTTCAATCTCCCAGCCGCCGCCGAAGAAGAGCGCCGCTTGGAGCGCGATCAGTCCGGTGGACCCCCACAAGGCGAACTGCTTCCTGGCCCGAGTGAGACCCGTTTTCGAGACGGCGGTTTGGATGAGACAGTCGAACAACGCCACACAAATAATCAGCGTGGCGTGGAAGATGAAATACGTTGTGTCGGAACCGCCGATGAGTGCGTCGAAATAGGCATAGGGGCCACTCGAGATCAGTGACAAGGTCACCGAAAACGCCAGCATGAACCAGAAAAGCAAACGCCGGTTCCCGCGAATGGCGCTGGGAATGAGTAGAAATGTCGTTCCCCAGAGTGCACCGAGCACGCAGTATTCGATCAGAGTAACCATCAGAGCACCTGTCCAAATCCGGTGTCGGCACTCTTTTTGTAGATCGATGAGTCCCTCCGAAGGATCATCGCGAGTTCGTCCCCGATGGCTTCAGCCATTGCCTCTTCCTCATCGGTGAAGTTACTTCTGGAGAGCGCCGACACGATCGCATTCATCGGGATGAGGGGCGCGAGGAGCGCAACTCGCTCGGCCGGCATGGCCATCTTCGTGTGATTAAGAATCATGTGGCCGAATTCGTGGTTCACGAACTGCTGGCGGTGGACAGCGGAGTCCGTTGGCGCGTAGTGGATCCGCTCAAATCCTTCACCGGCCACTTCGAGCCAGAGGGCGCAGACTCCAGCGTCGATCATTCCCTGAGGCGCCTGCCTGATGACGATCTTCTTCTCGCGGATCTGTTCCATGTGGTGGTGCAAGCGTTCCGAGTTCAAAGGACGTGGGAGACCTATCTCCTGCACCAGTTCTTGAGCGTGTTGCTGACGTGCTGCATAGTTCACGTGTGGATCCGATTTTCGTGTCGATTCGCTGCGTCCCCCAAAACCGGATCCAGCGCACCTGAGAGATGACTGGCGACCGCCAGCCTGAGATTCGTCAGGTTCTCCATGATAGCTGCGGCCTAGTCGATGGGATCGAGACCGTTCTCGATGCGCAGCTCTTCGGTCTCGACGTCGAGCACATCGAGAGGTTTGCCGGCATCGCGGCGCACGCGGTAGCGGCCAGTGAGCAGAGACAGTCGATCGCGTGGGCTCTCCAACCCGACCCGGTCGAGCATGCGAAGCCCAATGGCGAACCAACGCTCGGCGAGCGCAACTTCTCCGGCCATCTCGAAACCTTCGGCAATCATCTCGTAGATTCCGAGTTCGTCGGCTCCGCCTTTCCGCACCTCATCGGCGAGAGCCACAGCCGCATCGAGTTCGTTGTTCTCCAAGTGCAGGCTGATGAGCGTGGGATGCGCCTCGAACGGTTGAGCCGACGGATGCTCGCTGGCCGCGCGGGCCAGACGAAACGCCTCCGCCATGTCATGCGCCAGTTGCAAGTGCTCGGCGGCCACAATCAACAAATGTGCGGGAGTGACGCCGTCACCGAGCTCATAGTTGTCGGCATCCGTCGCCCACTCTTCGAAGATGGCGGCCTTCTCGAGATGCTCGGCCGCGCCGCCGGTCACGCTGCCGGTTGCCTCGTCAAGGTCGCGAAGCTCGAGATCGTCAATGTCGTCTTCGGTGATCAGAGTTGCCATGACTCGAGGCTAGTGCTCGCGTTGGACTCGCGGCCATATACGACATTCGGCCCCCTTGTCAGTTGCGTTGCAACTGACGTTTGCGTTCTCTCGCATGATGGGGCCCACACGTCGGAGCAGATGCGGCGTAGCATCGCCCTCGAAAACGAGGGAGGCAACTGTGGACGAGAAGAGTGACTTCAATCAATTCCTCGGTCAACAAGCTGAAGCTGAAAAGGCGCTGGTCGAAGGTGATGTTGCCCCGAGGCTGAAGCTGTGGACCAGGGATGACCCCGTGTCGCTCCTCGGCGCGTGGGGGCCGAACAACCTCGGGTGGGAGGCGGTGAGCCGCACGTTTCACTGGGTCGCCGACCGGCTGAGTCAGGGCACCTATACCGACTTCAGATACGACGTCGACGTCGCCGAAGCCAGTGGCGACATGGCGTACACCGTCGGATTCGAACGCTTCAATTCTGTCGCGGACGATGGCACGATCGAGCCGATCACGGTGCGGGTGACCCACGTGTACCGGCGCGAGAACGGCGAGTGGAAGATCGTTCACCGCCACGGCGACATGGCGCCCGAGGATCAGAGCCCGCCGTCGGCCTGACCATGCAACGGCGAGGGGTTGCCCTCCGGTCCGACTCAGCCGGGGATATCGAGACTGACCGGCCCGGCGTCACTACGTCCGCCGCATTGCTCGCTGCCGCCCACGCGCCGCCACTCGAGCGCGACGTCCCTCTCGGCGAGAACCTCGCCTGTTGCGGAGACCGCGCGAAGCGTGAGCCTCTCTGGCGTCGCCATGTCCAATGAGATTTGCCACGTGCGCTCATCAATGCGGGAGATGGAGAACAACAACGGGATGTCCGTGGGAGCCGGTGCGGAGGTCGCCGAATCTTTCGGGATCACCGTCGCCAACCGCAGGGGCTCGTCCGGTACCTGCTGAACGGGAGCAGACGCGGCACACACACCGTCTGCGCACAGCTCGAGACCAGCAACGCTGCCCGCGTTCCCATTGAGCTCGATACGGACGGTGTTCATCCACGCGATGGCGGGGCAGACTCCCGGAGTCGCACACCCTGACACAGCAAAGCTGACAAGCAGAACAGCGGCAAATCCGAGTCGTCGCATTCTCCCCATACTGGCCAACCGTAGCAGCGGGCCGGATCAGAGCGCTGGACTGGGCTCGCGGGCTCTCCTTCGGAGCGCCACGTGTCATCCGAAAATAGGAATGGCGCGATGTGCTGAACTTGAATGACGATTCAATAGAAGTCGACCCAACGCCGCCCTCTGAATCCATGAGTGAACGAACCACGCGACGACTCCAACCGGCATGACGATCCACAGTAGAACGCCGCGCAGCGTAAGCAGCACCAGTGCTGTCGCCCAGTAGAGCGGTGACCGGCCTGAGTGCTCGGTCACTTTTCGGTCGCCTTTGCTTGACGTGCACGCAGATATCCGCGCACAAATTGCCACTCCACGATCAGACCGAGACCAGTCAAGGCAAATGCGGCTGGAGACTGCGTCGCCCCCTCCACAATCGACCCCACGACGATGGCGGCGCAGATCAGCATGTTCCACCACGCCGCTGCAATTCGACCGTTTGGTGAGGTGAGCCAGCCAAGACCGCCTCGATCAGTCATCGAATTTGCCCCGTAAGCGCCCCGATGGATACACCGATACCTAGAATCACGAAAAGTGCGCCAGCCAGCGCCATCAGCGCGGGTGATTGAGTTCGGCCCGATACACGGATGCCCTGCTGGCGTCGTTGGAGTCTCGCCATCTCTGATATTCGAGCGCGCTTCACGATGAATATCACCCCGAATGCAATCGCGAACGGCGCCCACAGGAGGGCAAATACCTGACTCGAACTCACGGTGTGAATCCTACGGGCTAAAAAAGTCTGACAGGCTATCTCGCGCTCGCAGTCTCCTGCGCGATTCGGACCCTCCCCCACGTTCCGCGCCCAATCGACATGATGGCAATCGAAAGTCCGTACCCAGCTCAGCTCAGCTCAGCTCAGCTCTTTCGTGCCCGGCGCAGGGCGCGCGATGCCACGACGCCACCCACGACAATGATGGGGAGTCCAACAACAATGCACCCAACAGGGAAGGCTAGATTCCACATTCCGGCCGCGGCCAAAGGATAGTCGCCGCCGTTCAAGACATACGAGAGAAGGAGTGCGATGCCGGCGAGGACGAATCCCACCAATGCGCGACCAAGAATGACCCCGCGATGGGGCTAGACGTTGAAGCGGAACTCCACCACGTTCCGGCACGGAAGAACCTTTGGGCTGCGGGACCGGAGCGTGGCCGCGAATGGAATTGATCTAGACATTCGCTCCGATCTGACCTCGAAGCCATTCGTCAATAGTTTCTAGGGCGGCTTGCGCCATCGGGGTTGCGTGCCCCGTGAACGCGTGCGGCGACGCGGGATAGACGCGCAGGTCAACCTCAACACCGGCCGCGAGGAACCTCGCCGTCATGGCGAGATTGTCTTCAAAGAGAACATCCTCTGCGCCGATCACCATCAGGATCGGCGGGAGGTTCTTCAACTCCGCGAAGATGGGAGAGATGTCCGGGTTCGTACGATCTGGCGCGTCACCTGCATATGCGCCGAGGAAAAACTCGTCGGCGATGAGGCGTCCAGCCGGTGTCTGCGCGGAGAGATCGTACGTGCCACATTGAACCACCGCGCCACCGAATGCATGAATACCGCGATCGCGTAGCCGTATCAGTGTCGCGGTCACCAGCGTGGAGCCTGCGGAGAATCCACTCATGGCCAGTCGTGTCGTGCCAAACCGCGCTTCGGCGTGCTCGGCGAGCCACAATGCGGCCGTCTCGCAATCGTCAGGCGCTGCCGGCCATGGATGCTCAGGGGCGAGTCGATAGTCCACGCTCACCACAGCGATGCCGAGAGCGTCGACGAGTCGCCGATTCCGAACATCGCTTCCCGCGGCGGAGCCCAGGTAGAAGCCGCCCGTGTGAATCTCCAACAGCACACCTGTGGCGGGTCGACTCGATGGTGTGTGGATTCGCACGGGCACGCTTCGACCACCAGCACTCACCGTCTCTACCGACGGGGACGGCTCGCACTCAGCAGGTACGGGCATTGCTTCACGGACCGCGACGAGCTCGCTCACGCTCTGTGGCCCGCGGCCAGGGCGTCGGCGTGCATAGAACGCACGAGACTCGTCGACGAGCGACAAGAGCACCGGATCAATCAGAGAAGACACCTCAAGTCGCATGAGCGAAACTCTACGAAATGTAGGCCCAACTCTTGGCCGGCCACGCGGCAGAGCGCTGACAGTGAGAACCATCGGCCGCGTCAGAGGTGCCACTAGTCAGCCGGCCCACGGGGCGACCCGCCGCTGCCATCCGCAGTAGCAGACGAATATCAGCCGTCTCGACCCACCAAAGATCAAAGCGCCAAGTCAGCCGGCCTCTCGCGGTGGGTTGTGCATGAACTCAATCCGGATGCCGTTTTCGTCCTCGACGAAGGAGGCGTAGTACCGGTCAGTGAACCGGGGGTACTCCTTCGGGTCGCGCACGACCGTCCACCCGGTGTCCGTCGCGATCCGATGCAGGCGGTCCACCTCCTCGCGTGAGGCGACGGCGAACGCCAGGTGCTGCCACCCGACTCGACCGTGACGGTGCGGTCCGGTACCCGAATCCCGAGCCGGCATCAGGATGAGCTCCGGCTCGCCGTCAAGGTTCCAGGAGACCGACCCGTTGGCGTCGTACCGGGCGAAGCCGAGCGCCGCCAGCACGGGATCAAACTGCGAGACCGCCCGCGGGACGTCGTCGACCGTGATGCCGAGATGATCGAAAATGGCCATGATCACACGCTACCGGATGCATCCGCCCGGGATCAGGAACCCCCTCAGGCGAGGGTTAGACGTTGAAGCGGAACTCCACCACGTCGCCTAGCCGAATAACGACTGCAAGCTCGGGTGCTGTTCTGGCGCGATACCGTGGGTAGATGGCTGAAATACAAGGACTCGACGACCTTCTAACGGCGCTGAACGCCGGAGAGACGATCCCCGGAGGTTCGCCGCACCACGCGGCGATGCACGCCGCGAGCCAAGAATCGCTGCGCATCACCGCCGAGCTCAACGGGCGCTACCACTCCCCCGATGAGGTCAGGTCCCTGATGAGTGAGTTAACCGGGCACGAGGTCCCCGATTCCTTCCAGCTCTTCCCACCGTTCAGCGCTGACTTCGGCAAGAACATCCGCTTCGGTGAAGATGTGTTTGTCAACAGCGGCTGCCGATTCCAGGACCAGGGCGGTATCGACATCGGCGATGGATCGCTCATCGGCCACAATGCCGTCATCACGACGTTGAATCACGACATGTCGCTGAGCCGACGGGCCGACATGCACCCGGCCCGCGTCGTAGTCGGCCGGGGCGTGTGGTTCGGGGCCAACGTCACGGTACTGCCGGGCGTGACGATCGGCGATTGGGCTGTAGTGGGCGCGGGGGCCGTCGTCACGAAGGACGTGCCTGCGCGGGCGATCGTCGTCGGAGTGCCTGCGAAGCAGGTAGGCACGGTGTCGGACGACTAATCGGCTCATCGTTGCCCGCCCGCTCAGTCGAATTCAATCGGCTGAGCAGCGTTGTTGCACAAGCGAACCTAGACGTTGAAGCGGAACTCCACCACGTCGCCACACGGAGAAACGTCTGGCGCGCCGCGGCCCAACACCTCGGGATCCTGCGCATGGGTCATCGGACTGCCAGGCTTCCGGTCAGCCCGGTCGCTAACCGATCATGTACGCGAACCCGCGATTCGACGCCGCCACCTGCGTCAGGAACTCCACAGCGCGTTGCAGGAAGTCGAGAATGTAATGCGCGTCCTGGTCCGTCGTCATGTCGTCGCTCACACTGTGCTGCAATTCAACGAGATCTTCGGCGATCTCCACGACCTCCTCGGGAGCAATAGCTCGCGCCCAGGGACTCCATCCGTATCCATTCATTGTGACCTGCCCCTCGAACATCCGGTAGGCGGCTCGGGGCGTCTCACCTGCCCTGCTCGGAGCAGTCAGCGCCTGCATCGAGGACCATGCCTTGTCCAGGTACAACATGTCAGTCTTAGGCACAGACTGCACGAAGTTCGTGTCCGCCACCTGTGCACCGTGAGGCATGCCCCAGGCGTCTGCCAGCGGGTCATCGCTGATGACACTCAGCGGATCGGCCAGCGCGAGTGCGGTCATGTCTGCGTCGAATGCGTATGCGTAGTATCTGATTCCCATGTGTCGATCCTGCCGAGTGCGCAACATCTCCAACGGCCGAAACCCAGAACCTGTGGATAACCCCTCAGGATCCGGAGGAGTGGATTGTCAACGAGACGCGGCGTCGCCCTTCATTGCCTATTGCGACATAGGCACCTCGGACGCTGACCTCAGAGCGGCATCGCTCTAGGCCCGGCGTCTAGCTCAGCCAGTACCGGCAGCGCGATCGCCACAGACAGCTCCATGATCACGCCCTGCACGAGCAGCAGCCAAGCCGCGAGACGGAAACGTCAATCCATCATGCAACCTTCAGCGGAGTGATCGCGGCAACCTTGTCCCGTAGAGCTCGGCGCTCAAGCCGCAGCTCGTAGTTCGACTGCAGGTTCATCCAGAACTCCTCCGACGTCCCGAAGTACCGGGCCAGACGGATCGCGGTGTCGGCCGTGATTCCCCGTTTGCCGTGCACGATCTCGTTGATCCTGCGTGGCGGCACGCCGATCGAGACAGCGAGCTTATTCTGCGTGATCCCGAATCCCTCGATGAAGTCCTCCATCAGGATCTCCCCCGGATGGATCGGGTCAATTAGGTCCCTCTCAGTGGTAGTCGACGAGTTCGACATCTTCCGCACCTCCCTCTCTCCATGCGAAGCAGATACGCCACTGGGCGTTCACGCGGATGCTGTGCTGCGCGCGCCGATTCCCGGCCAAGCGTTCCAGGCGGTTGCCGGGAGGGATTCGGAGATCCTCCACGTCTTTGGCCGCGTGGATGAGCTCGAGTTTCCTCAGGGTCGCTCGCTGCACGGCCCGGTCGACACCCTTGACGTACTGCTGATGCCAGATCCGCTCGGTGTCTTTGCTCCCGAACGATCTGATCACCGGAACAGTGTATAACGCGATGCGTCAATAACGCTAGACGTTACAGAGGAGCTCCACCACGTTCCGTCAGTTGACAACCTCACGATGAGCAACTCTGCGCCTGGGCACCTAGCCGATCTGCGCCTGAATCTCCCGGATCGTCGCGCCCAGGATGCCACGTGACAGAAGCCCGACCCCGAGCGGACCGGAGGAGTCAACGCCCAGCTGCGGAAGCAGCCGCAGCGCTGATCGCTCACGTTCGCTCAGCTGCGCCACCTGCCACCGAATCTCTTCCTGAACCGCTTCCTGCTGATTCGGGTGAGCCAGCGCAACCGCCTTCGTCGCGTACGCGGCCGCGCCAAGTGCATGGGCACCCATGTGAGCGACTGCCGCGGCTTGAGCAACTGCCCTGGCTGCTGCAGTACCGGCCGGAGTGGTCGCCGCGTTCGCTGCCTTCACCGCAACGAGGCGCTTGCTGATCTCGACAGCGGCGCTGCTCTCTCCGGCGCCGTACGCACGCGTGCGAGCAACCGCATCCCGGATCTCTTCCGCCGCCGCCTCATCAGCGTCGAATAGCGGGAGCACACGCTCAGCACAGGCCAGCGCCCAACGCGCGATGGCACGTCGGTCTGAATCGCTGAGGGTCTGAATCGATGCCACGAACAAATCCTGGCACAGCAGAGCGGACCTGAGCCCCGCACTTTCCAGAGGTTGAACCGGAACTCGATTACACGTTGAAGCGGAACTCCACCACGTCGCCATCCTGCATGACGTATTCCTTGCCTTCCATGCGGGCCTTGCCCTTGGCACGAGCCTCGGCAACCGAACCGGTCTCGATCAGGTCATCGAACGAGATGATCTCGGCCTTGATGAAGCCCTTCTGGAAGTCGGTGTGAATGACACCGGCCGCCTGGGGCGCCGTGGCACCCTTCGGGATCGTCCAGGCGCGAGTCTCTTTCGGACCAGCAGTCAGGTAGGTCTGCAGACCCAGGGTGTCGAAGCCGATGCGGGCGAGCTGGTCGAGCCCGCTCTCGGACTGGCCGGTGGAGGCGAGCATCTCGGCGGCATCCTCGTCATCGAGTTCGGCGAGCTCCGACTCGAGCTTGGCGTCGAGGAACACGGCGTGGGCGGGCGCAACGAGGTCGGCGAGCGTCTTCAGCTTGTCGGGGCTCTGCAGCACGGCCTCGTCGACGTTGAAGACGTAGATGAAGGGCTTGGCAGTGAGCAGACCGAGCTCCTTGATCGGCTCCAGGTCGATGTTTGAGGCCGACAGCGGCTTGCCGGCGTCGAGGAACTCCTGTGCCTTCTTGGCCGTCTCGACCACGATGGGATCGGCCTTCTTGCCCTTGACCTCTTTCTCGAAGCGCGCGATCGCCTTCTCGAGGGTCTGCATGTCGGCGAGGATCAGCTCGGTGTTGATCGTTTCCATGTCGCCGGCCGGGTTGACCGCACCGTCGACGTGAACGACGTCTTCATCTTCGAATCCGCGGATGACCTGAGCGATCGCATCCGCTTCACGGATGTTCGCCAAGAACTTGTTGCCCAGGCCTTCGCCCTCGCTCGCACCCCGCACGATGCCGGCGATGTCGACGAACGACACCGGAGCCGGGAGAAGACGCTCACTGCCAAAGACCTCGGCGAGTGCCGCGAGACGCTTGTCCGGCAGGTTGACCACACCGACGTTCGGCTCGATCGTGGCGAACGGGTAGTTCGCTGCGAGCACGTTGTTCTTGGTGAGTGCGTTGAACAGGGTGGACTTGCCGACATTGGGCAGACCGACGATTGCAATAGTGAGAGCCACGAGGGTCAATCGTACCGGCTTCATCGATGTGCGGGGGCTGCATGTCGACTGAGCGGATGCCCCCGGCGACGCTTTCAGCTCTCTGCAGCAGATTCGGGCGACGTCTTCAGCCACGCGTGAGAGCATTAAGGCGTGCCTTTGAACTTCACTGCCATCGATTTTGAGACCGCCAACTCGTCGAGCGCTTCTGCCTGCTCGGTCGGTTTGGTCAAGGTGCGCGACGGCCGGGTGGTCGACAAGGTGGGCTGGTTGATCCAGCCGCCGGCCGGACATGACGCATTCCTGGAATGGAATACGAAGATTCACGGCATCCGCGCCGAGGATGTCATCGGTGCGTCAACCTGGGCCCAGCAGCTCCCCGATTTGGTAGCGTTCGCCGACGGCGACCACCTGGTCGCCCACAACGCCGGCTTCGATCTCGGCGTGATCAAGACATCCACCACGGTCTCGGGGCTCGTCGTGCCCGACTTCCAGTACGTCTGCAGCCTGCAGGTCTCCCGCGCCACCTACCACCTCGACTCCTACCGCCTGCCGGTCGTGGCGATGGCCGCCGGCTTCGAGGACTTCTCGCACCACGACGCCTTGGCCGACGCCGAAGCCTGCGCCGCGATCATGATCCACTCTGCAGCTCGGCATGAGGTCGACTCGATCGAGCAGCTCGCGCATGTCACCCGCGTCAAGGTGGGCGTGATCGGCCCGGTCGCGACGAAGGAACACGCGTCGACGCACGGCCCGATGGCGCTGAGCTAGTCCTTCCTCGCGGCACACAGTCGGGTCGATTCGAGATTAGTTCGGCGCGGCCGCGACGCCACGCCGAGCTGTGTCGGTGGCCACTGCGAGGATTGAAACATGGAACCCGTGCTCATGCTCATCCTCGGTCTGCTTCTCGGCGCACTCGTCGGCGCTCTGCTGGCTGTCGTCGTGCTGCAGCGCCGCACCTCTGCGCGCTCGTTCGGGGACGACCCGGCCGTAGTCGAGTCGCGCCACCAACTGGCACTGGCCGAAGTGCGCTCCCGCGAGACCGCTGCCGCGTCCCTGTTGCGCGAAGAGTTGGCATCGGTGCAGGCGACGACCGACGCCCTGCGTGCGCAGGTTCTGGATGCCCAGCGTCAGTACCGCGAACTGGCCGAGCGTCATCGCGCCGACCAGGAAGAGCACACCGAACGGGAGCGCCAGGAGAGCCGCGTGTTGCAGGCGCTCGCACCGGTGCGCGAATCTCTGCACGACATGCAGAAGAAGGTCGCCGAGTTGGAGACCCAACGAACTTTGCAGCACGGCGAGCTGAGCCAGCAACTGCGCTCGGCCACCGAGTCGGAGGAGCGTCTGCGCAGCACCGCCGAATCCCTGGCGTCGGCCCTGCGCGCAAACAATACCCGCGGGGTGTGGGGCGAAACCCAGCTGCGCAGCGTCGTCGAAGCGGCAGGCCTGATCGAACGGGTCGACTTCGACCTGCAATCGAGCATCACCTCTGACGCCGGCGCCGGTCGCCCCGACATGGTGGTGCACCTGCCGGGCGGCAAGAACATTGCCGTCGACGCGAAGGTTCCGTTCACCGCGTACCTGGAGGCGAGCCAGATTCCCGCCTCGGCGACCGGCGCCCTGGGCGCACAGCGCACCGAGCTGATGAAGGCGCATGTGAAGGCGGTGCGTGACCACATCACCACGCTGGGCAGCAAGGCCTACTGGCAGGGCCTGGATGCCTCGCCCGAGCTGGTCATCGCGTTCATTCCCAGCGAATCGCTCGTCTCCTCGGCTCTCGAGGCCGACCCGTCGATCATGGAGTTCGCGTTCAGCAAGCGAGTGGCCCTCTCCTCCCCCGTCACCCTCTGGTCGGTTCTGAAGACCGTCGCGTTCAGTTGGCAGCAAGACGTGCTCACGCACGATGCCCAAGTTCTGTTCGACCTCAGCAAGGAGTTGTACTCGCGGCTCGGCACCACCGCCACGCACATCGAGAAGCTCGGTCGGTCGATCGAGCGCACGGTCAAGGACTATAACGGTTTCGTCGGCTCCATGGAACGCCAGGTACTGCCGACCGCCCGCAAGCTCAACGCTCTCGACGAATCGAAGGTGTTGGCTCCGCTGGTCGGCATCGAAGATGCCCCGCGCGAGCTGGTGGCCTACGAGTTCGTGGCCGAGCTGGAGGCTGCTGAGCGTGAGGTAGCGCAGCTGGATGCGGTCTAGCCGCCGAACCGTGGCGAATCACCACTTTTAGGGCTTCGAAATGGTCAATTGACACGGTTCGGCGAAGAATCGCCCGAGCGAAACAGACCCACGTCGACGCACGTCGACAGACGCACTCCGAGTCGCGCGAGCTCCGGCTAGTGCACGCCCACGAGTTCGGATGCCACCCGACGACCGGGGATCGCCTCCAGCAGCTCCTGCGTGTACTGCTCGGCCGGGTTCGACAGAATCTGGTCGGCAGTACCCAACTCGATCAGCTTGCCAAACCGCATCACGGCGATTTGGTCCGACACTTGACGGATGACGCCGAGGTCGTGTGAGATGAAGAGGTAGCTGAGTCCGAACTCAACCTGCAGATCGACGAGAAGCTGCAGAATCTGTTCCTGCACCGACACATCGAGTGCCGACACCGGCTCGTCGAGCACCAAGAGCTCCGGGCCGAGGGCGAGGGCGCGCGCGATCGCGATGCGCTGACGCTGACCGCCCGAGAGCTGCGTCGGCTTGCGCTCGGCAACGGCCGGGTCGAGGCGCACGGCGTTCAGCAGTGCCCGCACCGTCTCGGAGCGCTCGGCCCGCGAGCCGATTCCGAACGCGCGCAGCGGCTCGGCAATGATGCGCTCAACCGACATGGTCGGGTCGAGCGAGCCGAACGGGTTCTGATAGACGACCTGCACACGACGACGCAGCTGGCGCAGCTCCTCGCCACGCAGACCGGTGATGTCGACGCCGTCGAACTGGATGCGACCGGAGTCCGGGGCGATGATCCGCGCGGCGATCCGTGCCGTGGTGGTCTTGCCGGAACCCGACTCCCCCACGATCGAGAATGTGCTGCCACGCGGCACCGCGAACGAGACGGAATCGACCGCGGTGAGCGTTGACGCCACACCGCCCGACGGACGCAGCGTGTAGGTCTTGGTCAGCTGGTCGACGAGCAGGATGTTGTCGGCCGGGAAAGAGGTCGGCGACCCCGATGCTGCCGGCACCGATGACACAACCGGGACTGACTCCGCTGACGACCGGAACCCGAGGGTCAGCCCGGAGCGGGCGGCGGCAGCCTCGACATCGTCCGCATCGACGATTCTCGGCACCAAGCGCTTGCTCGACAAGCCGGGTGCGGCGGCTACGAGCTCCTGCGTGTAGGGGTGGCTGGGCGAACCGAGCACGTCGGCGGGGGTGCCCTGCTCGACGATGCGCCCCTGTTGCATCACGATGATGTGATCGGCCCGGTCGGCGGCGACCGCGAGGTCGTGGGTGACCAGGATGACCGAGGTGCCGTGATCGCGGGCCAGGCTCTCGATCCGGTCCAGCACCTGGCGCTGCACGGTCACGTCGAGCGCGCTGGTCGGCTCATCGGCGATGACCAGGCGCGGGGTGCACGCCCAGGCGATGCCGATCAGCACGCGCTGCTTCATGCCTCCCGAAAGCTCATGCGGGTACTGCGCAGCGCGGCTGACGGCATCCGGAATGCCCACCTGGTCGAGGATGCGCACGGCCTCAGCGGCGGCATCCTGCTTGCTCAGCTTGAGGTGCAACCGCAGGGTCTCCGCGATCTGCTCCCCGACCTTGAGCAGGGGGTTCAGCGAGTTGCTCGGATCCTGCGGCACAAAACCGATCTCGGCGCCACGGATGCGACGAAGCATCCGCTCGGGCATTGCCTGGAGGTCCTGGCCGTCGAAACTGATCGATCCCGACACGACGCGGCCACCCTCGGGCAACCGACGGATGAGCGCCTGCGAGAGGGTGCTCTTACCGGAACCCGATTCTCCGACGATCGCCACGATGGCACCGCGCGGCACCGTGAAGTCGAGGCCGCGCACGGCGTGTGTGACGTCACGGCCGTTTGCGTAGTCGATCTGCAGGTCGCTGACGCGAAGCAGGACATCACTCTGGTGCACGATCATCGTTCTTCTCCGATCAGGCGCGCCAAACGATTGACGGCAAGTACTACGACCAAAATCACGGCACCGGGGATGATGCTGAGCCACCACGCGGTCGCGACGAAGTCACGGCCCGATGAGACGAGAGCTCCCCATTCCGGGGTCGGCGGCTGAGCGCCGAAGCCAAGGAAGCTCAGGGCGGAGACCGCGAGAATCGCGGTTCCGAGTTCGAGTGCGGCCAGCGCGATGACCGGCTTCGCCGAGTTCGGCAGCACGTGTTCGACCAGAATCGACGGCCACTTCACGCCGAGCGTGCGAGCCGCTTCGACATATTCCTCGTTGCGGATGCGTACGACCTGCGACCGCATGATGCGCGTGAACGAGCCCGCTGCACCCAGCCCGACGCCGAGAGCGACCGACCAGGGACCGAATCCGAGACCGGCAACGACGATGAGGGCGAGCAGCACGCCGGGAACGGCGATCAGCACGTCGACAAAACGCATCACGACGAAGTCGAGCTTGCCGCCGACGAATCCGGAGATCAGTCCGACGACCGCGCCGACGACGACACCGACGAGCACGGCGGCTCCGGCCGAGGAGAGCGAGAGGAACGCGCCGTGAACGACCCGGGAGTAGACGTCCCGGCCCAGGTGGTCGGTTCCGAACCAGTAGGTCGCCGACGGAGGCAACAGTTTGTCGGCGGCCACGCCCACGAATGGGTCGTGAGTGGCGAACAGCGACGGAAGGACCATGGCGGCGACGGCGGCCAGGAGAATGAGTCCGGCGACGATCACGCCGGGTTTCTGCAGGTTTCTCATGACTCAATTCCCGCTTCGGTCAGAGCGGTTTCGACGGAGGGGGCGACGGATGCACCAGCGGCAACAGTCACAGCAGCAGGCACGGCGGCGGGGGCAGGCTTCCCCGACTTCGCACGCCGGCCGAACGATCCCCGGGTGCGCGGATCGATGATGCCGTAGGAGATATCGACGATCAGGTTCACCACCGAGTAGACGAGGGCGACGACGATAACGACGCCCTGAATGACCGTGGCGTCCCGGGCCAGCACGGCGTCCACCGTGAGCCGGCCGATGCCATCCCGGGAGAACACCGTCTCGACAACGGCGGTTCCGCCTGCGAGATAACCGATCAAAAGGCCCAGGATGGTGATCGACGGCAGCAGGGAGTTGCGCAGCACGTGCCGCAGGAAGATGCTGCGCGGCGAGACACCCTTGGCGACGGCCGTGAAGACGTAGGGGCTGCGCATCGCCTCCATCACTGCGGAGGAGAACACCTGGAAGAAGATGGCGCCGATCGGCAGCGCGAGGGTGATCGCGGGCAAGATCACCGCGGCCGGATTGCGCGTGCCGGAGGCCGGCAACCAGCCGAGGCCGAACGAGAAGACGCTGACGAGCACAAGTCCGCTCAGGAACGCGGGAATTGCCACGCCGAGCGGCGGGATCTGCAGCAGCGTCTGACGAACCCAGCGTGACGGCGTAAGGAACGCCAAGAAGGTGAGCACCACCGAGGTGACAACACCGAAGATCAGGGCGAGTACGGCAACGGATGCCGTATTGGGCAGCGCCCGGGCGATCATCGCGTCGACCGGCTGGCCGGTGGCGATCGAGACGCCGAGGTCTCCGCGCAAGGCGGCGAGGAAGTTGCCGAGGTACTGGTCCCAGAGCGTGCCGTCGAGACCGAGCTTCTCGCGCATCGCGGCGAGCGTCGCGGGATCGGTGGTCGTCGCATCCCCGCCCTTGACCGAGAGCGCGGCGAGCAACGGGTCACCAGGAAGCAGGTGGATCAGCAGGAACGTCACTGTGTAGGTCGCCCAAATCACGAAGGCGAATTGGATGAGCTTGGGTGCCACGAAGCGCAGCACCGCCAGAGTTCTCTGCACGGGTGACGTTCCTACTGATTCCACGAACTGATGACCTTGAGGGAGGGCGTGTGACTATTCGGCGACGCGCACGTCGTAGAGCAGCACGCGGGAGGCCGAGTCGAACTCGACGCCTTCGACGCCGGCCCGCGACGCGTGAAGCTGCCCGGTCTCGAGCGTCGGGATGAGGTAGGCGTTGTCGATGATGAGCTTCTGCGCCTGGGCGACGAGCTTCGCGCGCGCCTCGGGGTCGGCGGTCTTGACCTGCTCGGTGAGCACGGACTCCAGCTCGGCGTTGTCGACGATGCCCCAGCGTGCCTTGCTGTCCTTCGAGAACAGCACGCGCAGTGCGTCGGGGTCGGTGCGGGCGAGGCCGGCTCCGAGGAAGTCGTAGTCTCCGGTGGCGATCGCGCCGAAGAAGTCACCGGCGGTGACCATGTTCAGCTTGAGGTCGATGCCGATCTTCGCGAGCTGCATCGAGGTGGCCTCGAGCACATCCTGGGCGTAGAAACCGGTGACGGTGACCGAGAGCTTGGTGCCGTTCTTCTCACGGATGCCGTCGGCGCCCATGGTCCAGCCGGCCTTGTCGAGCAGGGCTTCGGCGGCCTTCGGGTTGTACTCCATCGCCTTCTCCTGGCTGGCGAAGCCCGGCGTCGTCGACGTCAGCGCGCTTGTCGGCGGCACACCGCTGGAGGCGCCGGTCAGCTCGTTGATCTCGCCACGGTCGGTGCCGAGCAGCATCGCCTGACGCACGGCGTCGTCCGAGACGATCGGGCGTGACGTGTTGGGGATGAGGCTGTTCGGGATTCCCGGGTTGGCCTTCGAGTAGATGTTGAAGTCGCCGGTGGTGAAGCGCGCCTCATCGGCATACGGGAGGTCCTGGATGATGTCGAACTCACCGGAGTCGAGACCGCCGGTGCGCACGCCGTTCTCGACGATGATCGGGAACTCGATGGTGTTCACGAGTGCCTCACCCGAGTGCTCACGCAGGCTGGACGCCCAGTCGTAGCCGGCGCGCTTCTCGATCACGACGGAGTCGTTGGGCACGTAGGACTTATAGGTGAACGGTCCGGCGCCGATGACCGTCTGGCAGCGTTCTTCCGGCGTCAAGACGGTGGTCGCCTCGGAGACGAGTCCGAGCGTCATCGTCGAGGCACCCTGCAGGAACTGGGCGTTCGGCTGCGTGAAGTTGACGGTGAAGGTGCGGTCGTCGGTCACGTCGACGCTGTCGTAGCCGGCGAGGTACTGCGAGGCGAGCGAAGCGGATGCGCCCATCGCGTAGAGCGCGTCGAAGTTGGCCTTGACGACGTCACTGGTCAGCGCGGTGTCATCGCTGAACGTGACACCCTTCTTCAGCGTGAACGTGTAGGCGGTGAGGTCGGCGTTGGTCTCGAAGGTTTCTGCGAGCCACGGCACGATCTCGTCGGTTTCGGCGTTCTGGTCGACGAGCGAGTCGACGACCTGACGACCGACGTTCAGCGCCGTCGTGACGGTGGTCTGCTGCGGGTCAAGACAGGTCGGGTCTTCCTTGAGGGCGAAGATGACGTTGTCCTGTGCCGATTCAATACCGGCGGCGCAGCCGGCGAGGAGGCTGACTGCTGCCAGTGCACCGATCGGTGCGGCCGCCCATCGCATTGCACGGGTGGTCTTGCTGCTCACTGTGGATCCCTTCAAGGTACTGCTCGCTGTGTGGAGGTGGTGCAGGGGTGAGGCCGCGCATTGCCCCCTGCGCGGCGGGTGGTGCGGGTGGTTAGGAACTCTGGAGCGCGGAGCGCACCGGCAGTGCGCCGGAGATCACGGCGCCGCGGGAGACGACGGCCACGATGTTCTCGGGGCGCAGCGTGTCGAGCTGCTCCCACGGGCGGCCCTTGATCACGACGAAGTCGGCGCCGAACGAGGGGGCGATGGTTCCGACGGTGCTGCCCATCCGGATCGCATCCGCGGCATCGGAGGTGGCGGCGATGAGGGCGCGCTCGGCCGTCCAGCCGAACATCTCCTTCATCAGTCGAACTTCTTCGAGCTGGTCGCCGAACTGCACGAAGACGCCGTTCGCGTCGGTGCCGAGCACGAAACGCACCCCGGCCTCGCCTGCCCGAGTGAAGTTGCGGTTGCGCTCGGCCACAACATCCTGTGCCTTCTCCTGCGCTTCGGCCGAGACATCGACGCGGCCTTCGGCGATCACATCGTTGATCATCAAGGTCGGGGCGACGGGGATGTTGCGCTCGAGCAGGCGAGCAAAGTGCGATTCGACAATGCCGGTGCCGTGTTCGAGCGAGTCCACGCCGTGGTCGAGGGCGATGTCGACGCCGATCTCGGTGTGCGTGTGGGCGGCCACGAGCATCCCCAGGGCGTGTGCCTCGTCGACGGTGGTGCTGATTTCGGCGTTGGTCTGGTTACGCCAACCCACCTTGTCACCCATCGAGAGCACGCCGCCGCTGGTGTAGATCTTGACGCCGTCGGCGCCGGCACGGGCCCACTCGCGCACGCGCTTGCGGCACTCGTCGGGGCTGTCGGCAACGGGATCACGGTGCGGGTAGTGCGGCGGGATGAAGAGATCGCCGTGCCCGGCGGTCATGCCGACCTGACCGTTGACCACGATGCGGGGACCCTGCTGGATTCCTTCGTTGAACACGCGGGCCACGGCCAGCTGACGCTCGTCGCCGGCGAGATCGCGCAGCGTGGTGACTCCGGCGCGGGCGGCACGCTGGGCGTTCGCGGCGATGTGGAAGACCCGCTCTTCGGTGGGTGTGATCAGCGGCCAGCTCGACCAGTCGACCTTGCGCTGCCCGGCGTAGGCGCCGAGGTGCACGTGGGTGTCGACGAGGCCGGGAATGATGCTGTATTCGCTGAACTCGGCAGCGGCATCCGCCGGCTCAACCGAGACGATGTTGTCATCGCTCCAACGCAGGGTGCTCGCACCGAGCGCGCTATGGCCGTCCCAGATCTGGATGCCCTCAAGCTCATGAGTGGCGGAAGCGGCGTGGGCGGCGCTCATGAGCGCGGCCCGTTGGAGCGCGTGAGTGACGTGTTGGAGAGCATGGAGAGAACCTTCCGCGTTTGCCTGCTGACACAGTATGGGAACGTGTGACGGCGACGTTGCCGCGAAAAAGGGGTGTGTGACACTGACCAAACGGTCACTCTTTAGTAAAGCTGGCGTGGGATTCAATCTCTACGACAGCGACTACAAAGAATCGGGCGCCGATGACCCCCTGACATTGGTGGATCATCCGAAAGCCAGCTACCAGTGTGCCAAGAACTGCCTGAGAAGAAGCCTTTTGTGGGAACCGCCAGTGTCGCCGCCCCCGGCGGGCACCGAACCTTGGCGGATCCTCCGTGTACGTGCTGAGACCCCTGTGATTAGCTCAAATGGATGCCTCATCAACGGTGATGTGCTGGGCATTCATCCGCACACCCTGTGCCTCACTCATTCAGAGGAACTCGTACCGTTGTCTCAACTTGTCACGCCGCTCCATGCCCACCTGCTCGCCGGGATCACTGATGTTCAGCGCTGAGCTGACCGCCGGTCGCCGGTTCGCTCTCGTGCTGCAGCCGGGCGATGACGTGACCGAGAGCCTGACCCGGTTCTGCCGCGAGAACGGCGTCGAGCAGGGCTACCTTCCGGTGTTCCTCGGTGCGTTCAGCACACTGTCACTGATCGGCACCTGTGAGCCCGTCGATGACGAGTTCGAGCCGATGCCGAAGTCGGTGCACCTGACCAACGTCGAGGGAATCGGCTCGGGAACCATCGCCTGGGATGGCGACGGAGTGCGCGTTCTGCCGCACCTGCACGTGGCGGTCGGCCTCAAGTCGTACTCAGCCACCGCCTACGCCGGCCATCTCCTGGCCGCGACGGTTCAGTACGTGACGGAGATCGTCGTCGAAGAAGTCGTCTCGCCCCGGTTCAGCCGGGTGCCGGACCCCGCTGCGCGCGGCATCGCGAACCTCCGCTTCACTGCATGATCGACAGTGCCAGATAGAGGTCGACCCGGTCTTTCATGCTCGACAGGTCGCGATCGGTCAGCGCTTCGATCCTCCCGATCCGATAGCGCAGGGTGTTGACGTGCACGTGCAGTTGGCCGGCAGCCTGCTGCCAGGCCCCCCCGGAATCGAGAAAGACGCGCAAGGTCAGCAGGAAGTCTGAGCCGTGGCGCTCGTCGTAGTCGGTGAGCGGCGCGAGCAGGCTTTCGGCGAACGAGCCGCGCACGCGCTCGGGCAGCATGGAGAGCAGCGCCTCATGCGACGGCGGCGTGGATCCGGTTCCCCACGTGATCGGCCCCGTTCCGGTGACCGACAGCATCCGTGCCCGAGCGGTGGTCACAGCCAGAGCGAGCTGGTCGACCGAGCTGATCTGTTCGCTCAGTCCGAGGCGCAGCCGGCGGGAGCCGAGCATCAGACCCTGGGCCGTGCTGTGGCAGCCGGCGAGTTCGATCAACCGCTCCGGCTTCGCATCATCGCCGCTGATCAGAACCAGTGCCTCGGCGTCACGCTGCGTGCCGAGCACCGTGTTCGTACCGTCGCCGACCAGCGCGGTGACGGCGCCGAGCACTGCGAGCGGCGGATAGTTGTGGTCGTCGATGGTGGCGGCGACGACGATCAGCGGGCGGGCCGGGTCGACGCCCAACAGACGCAGTCGCGCCGACGCCTCCCCCGGCGACACCGCGTCGTCGATGAGCATCGTGACGAGCTCGCCGACCTGTTCGAGTTCGGTCGCCCGGCGGTAGTTCGCGAGTTCCAGTTCGACCCGCACCACGGCGATCAGGGTGCGGATGACGCGTTCCAGGTCGGCGGGCCACTCACGGTGGTCGCCGGAACAGACCAGAAAACCGACCGGATGATCCCCGTCGCCGAGGATCGGCCAGACCGAGGAGGGGCGTCCCTCTTCATCGGGCACGACCGCGGCTGACCGGCCGGCCCCGAGCATCCGGTTCCAGACCGCGGCCCGCCATTCGATGCTGGGATCCGCACCGACGACCGCGGTGAGCGCTCCCCCGGAATCGAGCACCCAGCATCCGACGGCGAACTCCTGATGGAACAAACTCAACGCGCCCTGCGCACCGGGCCCGGAAGCCAGCGTGTCGAGGAGCTTGCGGTCGAAGCCGATGCTGCGGGAGATTTCGGGCCACTCACCGGTCGCCACCGACGACTCGATGAACTGGGCGATCGACTTGAACGAGACGGTTTTCGAGACGGTGAGAAGCGCCACTCCCCAGCGACGACAGGCAGCCTCGACGTAGTCGGGAATCTCGCCGATCACGATGCGGCCGACTACGACCGCTGGAGCGTTCTTGCCGGCCAGCTCCGAGATGAACACCTCGGCGCTCTCCGGACCCTGCGCCCAGAGCGCGCTGGTGAGCACGAGGTTGTGTGCCGAGAGAAAGTGACCGGGGCTCGGCAGGTCGACGATGTACGCGCCTTCCACCGAGCGTTCGAGCATGTCCGGAGTCGCCCAGACGACGCTCAAGCCCAGGTCTGGGCGCTCCAGCAGGTCGGCTACTCGCACCGGCACTCTCTCAATTCAGGTTCCCCGTGTAGCTGTTGCGGTGGTGGCTAGAGCCACTTCGAGGCGAGGTGCTCGGCCACAACGCGACGCACGGTGCCCGAACGCGAACGCAGCACGATGCTTTCGGTGCGGATCATCGGACCCTTGCGACGCACGCCGTCGACGAGCCCGCCATCGGTGACGCCGGTAGCGACGAAGAACGTGTTGTCGCCGCTGACCATGTCGTCAATCTCGAGGAGCTTGTCGACATCGAGTCCGGCAGCCACCGCGTTGGCGCGCTCGGTGTCGTTGCCGGGAGCGAGGCGGCCCTGCATGAATCCGCCGAGTGCCTTCAACGCACAGGCGGTGGTGATGCCTTCCGGGCTTCCGCCGATGCCGACGCACATGTCGATGCGTGTCTCGTAGCGGGCGGCGTTGATGCCACCGGCGACGTCGCCGTCGAGCATCAGCCGGGTTCCGGCGCCGGCCGTGCGAATGGCGTCGATCAAACCTTCGTGACGCGGGCGGTCGAGCACCGCGATGCTCATCTCGCCGACCGGCTTGCCGAGCGCCTTGGCCAGTTCACGGATGTTGTCGCCGATCGACTGGTCGAGGCTGACGACGCCGCGGCCGACCGCGCCGGTGGCGATCTTGTCCATGTAGAACACGCTCGAGGCGTCGAGCATGGTGCCCCGGTCGGAGACGGCGATCACCGAGATGGCGTTCTGGCGACCGGTCGCGGTCAGGCTCGTGCCGTCGATCGGGTCGACGGCAATGTCGCAGGCCGGGCCGCGGCCGTTGCCGACGTGCTCGCCGTTGAAGAGCATCGGCGCGTGGTCTTTTTCACCCTCGCCGATGACGATGACGCCGTCGAAGTTGACGGTGCCGAGAAACTTGCGCATGGCGTCGACGGCAGCGCCGTCTGCGGCGTTCTTGTCGCCGCGTCCGATGAACGGCACGGCACGAATTGCCGCGGCTTCGGTGGCGCGAACGAGCTCCATCGCAAGGTTGCGATCAGGGTGCTCGAAGAGGTTGGCGGAATCGGTGCTGGTCACTAAATGGTCCTTCCCGGACGAGTCGTGTGGCAGTGGCGAGGCCCATCATCGGGCCGGCGCTGGAATCCCAGTGCCGCCGGCTTCAGCCTACTCGCGTGTTGCCGGTCGGCCAGGCCCGGCAGGGTCAGCATCGGCTGCACGCTTGTGCACATCTGCCTGGCGCCGGATGCCCCCGCCCGGCGACACGAGCAGCGAAACGGTTTCAGAGCCGGTCGCGAGTCGTCGCACACCCGGGAGGTCGTCGACCCCCAACTCGCGCAGCCCCTCGACATCGGTGACGGCGGTGAGAAAGAAGTAGCCGTCGGCCGCGGCGAGATCGGCGAGCTCCAGAACCTCGACGGTCGAGAGTCCGGCGGCGTGGGTGCGGCCCCGTTCGGCGGGTGTCTGCGGCGACCGACGCGCCTGCATGATTCCGCCGAGCGCCCGCACCGCCACCGCGGTGAGCACCCCCTCCGGCGCCCCGCCGATGCCGAGCAGCAGGTCGATCGAACCCCTGGGGTGGGCGGCGTGCAGGGCGGGGATGACGTCGCCGTCTCGAAAACTGACAACCGAGGCGCCCACCGAGCGCACGGCATCCACGTAGGCCTGATTGCGTGGCCGGTCCTGAATCGCGACCCGCAGCGAGGTGACCGACCGATCGAGTCGGGCGGCGAGTTCGTGAAGCGTATCGACGGTCGGCGCGTCGAGGCGAAGGCCGGCAGCAGCCCCACTGGTCACGAACTTGTCGAGGTAGAACACGGGTCCCGGGTCGAACAGGCTGCCCCGCGGGGCCACCGACATCACCGCGATCGCACCGGGGCGATTCTCAGCGGCGAGCCGCGTTCCATCGACCGGGTCGACGGCCACGTCGACGCGGGGTCCGGCCCCGGTTCCCACGCGTTCGCCGGTGTGGAGCAGCGGGGCTTCGTCTTTCTCCCCTTCCCCGACCACGATGACCCCGTCGATCGGCACGCGGGAAAATGCCTGTCGCATCCCGGCCACCGCTGCTCCGTCGACGGCGTTGCGGTCGCCCGCGCCGACGAGCGGCGTGGCGGCGAGCGCCGCCGCCCCGGTCACGCCCAGAATCTGCTGCAGAAGGTCGTCGGTCAGAGTGAGTGGGAGCACGGTTCAATTGTGGCGGAACTGCTCGCCGCGGACTGGCCAGCGGGCACAAGTTCACAAGTGTCAATAGACTTTCACTATCTAGCCTGATCAGGCAGCCCCATCCGCACGTCACGAGGAGAAGCAATGCCCATCGCAACCCCCGACCAGTACGCAGAAATGCTGAACAAGGCCAAAGACAAGGGCTTCGCCTACCCGGCGTTCAACGTCTCCTCTTCGCAGTCGATCAACGCCGTTCTGCAGGGCCTGACCGAGGCCGGCTCCGATGGCATCATTCAGGTCACCACCGGTGGCGCCGACTACTTCGCCGGCCACACCGTCAAGAACCGCGCATCCGGTGCGTTGGCCTTCGCTCGTTTCGTGCACTCGGTGGCCGACAACTACCCCGTCACCGTTGCACTGCACACCGACCACTGCCCCAAGGGCGCCCTCGACGACTTCGTGATGCCGCTCATCGCAGCCTCCGAAGAAGAGGTGAAGGCCGGCCGCAACCCGATTTTCCAGTCGCACATGTGGGATGGCTCCTCGGTTCCGCTTGGCGAGAACCTCGAAATCGCCAGGGACATGATCAAGCGCACGAAGGCGATCAACGCGATCCTCGAAGTTGAGATCGGCGTCGTCGGCGGCGAAGAAGACGGTGTCAGCCACGACATCAACGACAACCTGTACACGACCCTTGACGACGCGATCGCCATGGTCGACACGCTTGGCCTCGGCGAGCAGGGCCGCTACATGGCCGCACTCACCTTCGGCAACGTGCACGGCGTCTACAAGCCCGGCAACGTCAAGCTGCGCCCCGAGCTGCTGAAGGACATCCAGGACGGCCTGCAGGCGAAGTACGGCACCGCCGCCAAGCCGCTCGACCTCGTCTTCCACGGCGGATCCGGCTCGACCGATGCCGAGATCGCCGAGGCCGTCGCCAACGGCGTCGTGAAGATGAACATCGACACCGACACCCAGTACGCCTTCACCCGCGCCATCGCCGACTACATGCTGAAGAACTACGACGGCGTGCTCAAGGTCGACGGCGAGGTCGGAAACAAGAAGCTCTACGACCCGCGCGCCTGGGGCAAGGTCGCCGAGTCGGCTATGGCCGCACGCGTGGTCGAGTCGACCCGCCAGCTCGGCTCCGCCGGGCACTCGAACAGCTAGTACGAAGGATGACGATGGCCGACAACCTGGGTACGCCCCCGGCAGGTTCCGAACCCGCTGAACCTCAACCGACGACACCGCCCGGAGATCAACGGCCACGACCCAAGTACGGCGAACTCGCCCCCGAGGGGTGGACCTGGAGTCCGCCCCCGGGTGCGAACCCGCACAGCCAGATCACGCCCGCCCCTTCCTCCGACGCGACGTCGGCGGCGAACCCAGCGACGAATTCGGGCCGACAGGGGTTCGGGGCTCCTGCCCCGTCGCCGCACCTCGGCGATCTGTCGACGAAGTCGCAGGGCAGCGCTCCCGCCTGGGATCGCCCGATCACCATCGCTCTTCTCGTGGTGGGGCTACTCGGACTCTTCTCCGCCCTCGCCATTTTGAGCTCGGTGCCCGAAGCGGTTCAGATGCTCTACACGCAGGAGAAACTCGGCACCTACACTCCCGCTGCGGGGGTGGCCGGCCTGATCCTGGCCGGAAAGCTCACGCAGGGCGCGATCTGGGTCGTGACCGCAGTGGTCTCAGCCCTGGTGATGCGTCGGCGTCGCCGCGCGTTCTACATCCCGCTGATCGGTGGCGTGTTGTCGGTCGTCGCGATCTTCGTCTTCTTGTCGATCGTCTTGACGACCGACCCGACCTTGCTGAACTTCTACCAAACGCAGTAGCCGTTCGGTGATTGAGCCTGTCGAAATCACGGGACCTGATCTCAGGACCAGGTCGCGGGGTCTCGACAGGCTCGACCAACGGTCGAGCCTGTCCGGCCTCAACGCCTACAGGTCGTTGCAGCCCGGCTCTGACGACACCGTGTTGCGCCCACCGAGCGCACGCTCGTCGGTCGTGCCGCTGCGCGTCTTACGCAGCTCTTTCGGCAGCGAGAAGATCAGGTCTTCTTCGGCCGTCTTGACTTCCTGCACATCGCCGTAGCCGGCATCCGCCAGATCGGCCAGCAGTTCTTGTACGAGCTCATCGGGCACTGACGCACCGCTGGTGACGCCGACGGTGTTCACGCCGTCGAGCCATTCCTGCTTGACCTCACTCGAGTAGTCCACCCGGTAAGCGGCCTTCGCGCCGTACTCCAGAGCTACCTCGACCAGGCGCACCGAGTTCGAAGAGTTGGCGGAGCCGACGACGATCACGAGGTCGGCGTCCTTGGCCACTTTCTTGATCGCCACCTGGCGGTTCTGGGTGGCATAGCAGATGTCGTCGCTGGGCGGATCTTGCAGGTTCGGGAAGCGGGCGCGCAAGCGGCGCACCGTCTCCATCGTCTCGTCAACGCTTAACGTGGTCTGTGACAGCCAGACGACCCGGTTCGGGTCGCGCACCTCAATGGTGTCGGCTTCGTCTGGGCTCCCGACGATGGTGGTGTGCTCGGGAGCTTCACCGGCAGTGCCTTCGACTTCTTCATGGCCTTCGTGGCCGATCAACAAGATTTCGTAGTCGTCCCGTGCGAAGCGCACGGCTTCGCGGTGCACCTTGGTGACGAGCGGGCAGGTGGCGTCGATGGCCTGCAGACCGCGCTCGGCGGCCGCGTTGACGACGGCCGGCGAGACGCCGTGCGCGCTGAAGACGAGGTGCGAACCGGTCGGAACCTCGTCGACCTCCTCGACGAAGATGGCGCCCTTGGCTTCAAGTTCTGTGACCACGTGGATGTTGTGCACGATCTGCTTGCGCACGTACACCGGTGCACCGTAGTGCTCCAGCGCCTTCTCGACCGCAATCACGGCGCGGTCGACACCGGCGCAGTAGCCGCGGGGCGCGGCGAGCAGCACCTTCTTCGGCCCATTGACGGGGGTATCCTTGAGCCTGTTGCGCAGGCTCGGGATTCGAGGCATGCCGAGGCCGATCACGGGCGAATTCGTACGAGTGGTCACCCCCTCAGTCTACGGCGCAGCCACCTGAGAGTCCCCCAGAAGGAGACCGTGATGAGCGACGCCGTCGCGACCGATGCCCCGTCCACCGTCGACACGCCGTGGCCGGTCGGCCTGCTGTCGTCGAAGATCCGCGGTTACATCGAGCGACTCGGCACGGCCTGGGTCGAGGGCGAGGTCACGCAGTGGGGCGTCAGCGGCGGCAACGTCTACGGCAAACTCAAAGACCTGAACGAAGATGCCACGGTCAGTTTCACCGTCTGGTCCTCCGTCAAGTCGCGCCTCACCTCCGATTTCAAGCAGGGCGACCGCGTGATCGCACTGGTCAAGCCCAACTACTGGGTCAAGGGCGGCACCCTCACCATGCAGGTGTTCGAACTGCGCCACGTCGGTCTCGGCGACCTGCTCGAACGCCTCGAGCGACTGCGCAAGCAACTCGCCTCCGAAGGGCTCTTCGACGCGAGCCGCAAGAAACCGCTGCCATTCCTCCCCCACTGCATCGGTTTGGTGACCGGCAAAGACTCGGATGCCGAGAAAGACGTCATCCGCAATGCCCAATTGCGCTGGCCGGCGGTGAGCTTTCGTGTGGCTCATGCCGCGGTGCAGGGTGAGCGTGCCGTCGGCGAGGTGACCACCGCCATCCAGCGCCTCGACGCCGATCCAGAGGTCGACGTGATCATCGTCGCCCGCGGTGGCGGCGACTTTCAGAATCTTCTCGCGTTCAGCGACGAGTCGCTCGTGCGCGCCGCAGCCGCCTGCGTCACGCCCCTGGTCAGCGCGATCGGCCACGAAGCCGACCGTCCGCTGCTCGACGACGTCGCCGACCTGCGTGCGTCGACACCGACGGATGCCGCCAAGCGCGTCGTTCCCGACGTGTCCGACGAGCTCAACCGGGTGCAGCAGGCCCGGGCGCGCCTGAGCACCCGGCTCACCGGCATCCTCTCGCACGAGGTTGACCGCATCGGCCAACTGCGCTCCCGCCCGGTGCTCAGCGGTGCCGACTGGATCATCGACTCCCGCTCCGAAGACCTCACCCGGTATGTCGCGCGCGGCGTGGAGCTCACCGGCCGGATGCTCGAACGCTCAGGCTCACAACTCGCCGAACTGCGCAGCCAGCTGCGCGCGCTGTCACCCCAGGGCACGCTCGACCGCGGCTACGCCATCGCTCAGCTGCCGGGCGGCGCCGTGCTCCGCTCGGCGGCCGACGCCCCCGAGGGAACAGCGCTGGTGCTCACGGTGGCCGAGGGCCGCCTCACGGCGACGAGCAACGGGGCCGCGGCACCGATCGTCGGCGCCGTTGCCGCAACCGGTCCGACCACAGCTTCCTCGAATTAGCGAAATAGAATGGACACCATGACGACGCCCGCAGACGACCTCTCCGCCCTCAGCTACGAGCAGGCGCGTGACGAACTCGTCAGGGTTGTGAACGAACTCGAGCAGGGTTCGTCGACCCTGGAGGATTCGCTGGCGCTCTGGGAGCGCGGCGAAGCTCTGGCGCGCCGTTGTGAGGAATGGTTGATCGGTGCCAAGGCCCGACTCGATGCCGCACGCGCCGGGCACACGGCCGGCGCAGCCCCAGCAGGCGATGCCGAATGAGCCGCGCCACCAAACCGCCTCGCGTCGTCGCCGAACTTGGGCGGCCTGAGACGCCGGAAGAAACTGCGTCACGTCTCGCCGAGAACTCGCGCAAGTACCGCGCCCGCAAGACCGTCAACAACCTGGTTCTCTCCCTGCTCGCCACCCTGGCGGCCGTGCTCTTCATCGTGCTGATCGTGCCCCGCAGCGACACCCCGCTTGACCGCAACGTCGATCTGCAGCAGGTCGCCACGCAGGCACAGGTCGGTGTCGACCAGACGCTGCTCAACCCCGAGCTGCCCGCCGGCTGGCGTGCCAACGCCGCAACCTGGCGTTCCGGCGGAAGCGACAAGATTGCCTCCTGGTACTTCGGCTTGCTCACCCCGTCCGACCAGTTCATCGGCGTGACCCAGGCCCTCGACGCGAACCCCACCTGGTTGGCCGCCGAGCTGAAAAATCAGGCGGCCAGCGACACGGTCACCATCGACGGGGTCACCTGGGATGTCTACCGCAATACGGCTCCCGCCGACGATCGCGGCAACTTCGACTATGCCCTCGCGACGGAGGCCGGAACCAGCACCTATGTGCTGGTCGGCACGGCATCCGAAGCTGAATTCGCTGAGCTCGCGACCGTGCTCGCCCCGCAGATCCAAACGAACGGAAACTGATGCCCGACACCCGACCGAGCCCGGCCAAGGCATGGCATGAGATGGTGCGCGGCAACGAGCGTTTCGTCAACGGCGACCCGCAGCACCCCAGGCAAGACGTCGACCGGCGAGCCGAACTTGCCGGCGCACAGACGCCCCACGCCGCGCTATTCGGTTGCAGTGACTCGCGTCTGGCCGCAGAGATCATCTTCGACAAGGGGCTCGGCGACCTGTTCGTCATCCGCAACGCCGGCCAGGTCATCTCCTCCTCGGTGCTCGGATCTCTCGAGTACGCCGTCGGCGTGTTGAACGTTCCGCTCATCGTCGTGCTGGGGCACGACACCTGCGGCGCGGTCGCCGCCGCGATCGAATCTCAGGCCGACGACGCGCCGCTGCTGCCGCCGCACATCAATCGGATGATCCAGAAGATCGTGCCCGCCGTGCGCCGGGTCAGCCCCCACACGGATGCCGCCCCCTTCGACCCGCAGGCCGTCGACGCGTCGGCAGTCGGCCGGGAGCACCTGCGCGACACGGTCACCGAGATGCTGGAACGCTCAGAGATGATCAGTGACGCGGTGGCAGCCGGTACCCTGGCTATCGTCGGCGCGAACTACAAGCTGCTTGAAGGGCGCGCCGAGCCCGACATCGTTGTCGGGTCTGTCTAGTTCGCACTCGTCAGCATTCGTCGGCTCTGATCGACGCCCTCTCGACTTTGCGCGAACCGCGCACGCTACACAACGAACACACCTGCGCGACAGCACAACTCACGACTACACACCGCACAACAACACGACGCACAACATGACACAAAACAGAATTGAAAGGGATCACACCGTGGTGGAGAACTCCGCAGACGCCGGCTTCCGGATCGAACACGACACGATGGGCGAGGTTCGCGTGCCCATCGACGCGCTGTACAGCGCGCAGACCCAGCGGGCCGTCGAGAACTTCCCGATCTCCGGCAGCGTGCTCGAGTCGGCTCAGATCGCTGCCCTCGCCCGCATCAAGAAGTCGGCAGCCCTCGCCAACGCGCGCCTCGGTGTGCTCGACGGCGCCATCGCCAACGCCATCTCCGCCGCTGCCGACGAGGTCATCTCCGGCCGTTACGACTCCCAGTTCCCGATCGACGTCTACCAGACCGGCAGCGGAACCAGCTCGAACATGAACATGAACGAGGTTCTCGCGAACCTCGCCACTCAGAGCCTGGGCTCGCCGGTTCACCCGAACGACCACGTCAACGCCTCGCAGTCGTCGAACGACGTCTTCCCGACATCCGTTCACATCGCCGTCACCAGCGCGCTCATCGACGACCTCATCCCGGCCCTCGACCACCTCGCCGTCTCGCTCGAGACCAAGGCGACCCTCTGGGCCGAGGTCGTCAAGGCCGGCCGCACCCACCTGATGGATGCGACGCCTGTCACGCTCGGCCAGGAATTCGGCGGCTACGCCCGCCAGATCCGCCTCGGCATCGAGCGCGTGCAGTCCGCACTCCCCCGCGTGGCCGAGGTTCCGCTTGGCGGCACTGCGGTCGGCACCGGCATCAACACCCCGGCCGGCTTCCCGCAGCTCGTCATCGAACTGCTCGTCACCGAGACCGAGCTGCCGATCACCGAAGCCAAGGACCACTTCGAGGCCCAGGCGAACCGCGACGGCCTCGTCGACGCGTCGGGCGCCCTGCGCACCATCGCGGTCAGCCTCACCAAGATCTGCAACGACCTGCGCTGGATGGGTTCCGGCCCGAACACCGGTCTGGGCGAGCTGTCGATCCCCGACCTGCAGCCGGGCTCCTCGATCATGCCCGGCAAGGTCAACCCGGTCATCCCGGAAGCCGTGCTCATGGTCTGCTCGCGTGTGATCGGCAACGACGCCACCATCGCCTGGTCCGGCGCCTCCGGCTCGTTCGAGCTCAACGTCGCCATCCCGGTGATGGGTACCGCGCTGCTCGAGTCGATCCGTCTGCTCAGCAACGCCTCGCGCGTACTCGCCGACAAGACCGTCGATGGCCTCGAGGCCAACGTCGAGCGTTCCCGCGCCCTCGCCGAGTCGTCGCCTTCCATCGTCACCCCGCTCAACCGGGTCATCGGTTACGAAGCGGCCGCCAAGGTCGCCAAGCACTCGGTCAAGCAGAGCATGACCGTGCGCGAGGCCGTCATCGACCTCGGTTTCGTTGAGCGCGGCGAGGTCACCCTCGAGCAGCTCGACGTCGCACTCGACGTGCTGAGCATGACGCGTCCGCCGCAGGCCAAGTAACGCACTCCGCACCACCTGCACCACGCACCGCGCCGAGTTTGCACGTTCCGGTCGAGTTGCCCCGTTCTACCTGGGTAACTCGACCGTTACGGTCAAACTGGGCGCTTTGTCGTGAACCGCGGGTCAGGTCAAGCCAGCTCGTTGCCCTCCAACATTTCGGTGACGAGTGCGGCGATCGCACTCCGCTCCGAGCGGGTGAGCGTCATGTGAGCGAAGAGCGGATGCCCCTTCAACGTTTCGATCACCGACGCGACCCCGTCGAAGCGGCCGACCCGCAGGTTGTCCCGCTGCGCGACATCGTGGGTGAGCACCACGCGCGAGTTCTGCCCGATGCGACTGAGCACGGTGAGCAACACGTTGCGTTCGAGGGACTGCGCCTCGTCGACGATCACGAAGGCGTCGTGCAGGGAACGGCCGCGGATGTGGGTCAGCGGCAGCACCTCCAGCAGGCCGCGCTCCACCACCTCCTCGAGCACGTTCTCCGAGACGACGGACCCGAGCGTGTCGAACACTGCCTGCCCCCACGGGTTCATCTTCTCGCCCTGATCGCCGGGCAGGTAGCCGAGCTCCTGGCCGCCGACCGCGTAGAGCGGGCGGAACACCATGATCTTGCGGTGCTGCTGACGCTCCAGCACGGCTTCCAGGCCCGCGCAGAGCGCGAGCGCAGACTTCCCCGTCCCGGCTCGACCTCCCAGCGACAGAATGCCGATCTCCGGATCGAGCAACAGATCGATTGCCAGCCGCTGCTCGGCAGATCGGCCGCGGAGGCCGAAGACCTCCCGGTCGCCGCGCACCAACTTGATCTCGCCGCGACTGACGACCCGGCCGAGAGCCGAACCGCGCTCCGAGTGGATCACCAGCCCGGTGTTGATCGGCATGTCCTGCACAAGCCGGGTCTGCAGTTTCTCGGCGTCGAAGAGTTCGTTGACCTGCGTCCCGTTCAGGGTGATCTCGTCGAGGCCGGTCCAACCGGAGTCCACGGCGAGTTCGTGCCGGTACTCGTCGGCGGAGAGACCGATCGACGACGCCTTCACCCGCAGCGGGAGATCTTTCGAGACGACGGTGACATCCAGCCCGTCGGCCGCGAGATTCATCGCCACCGCGAGGATGCGCGAATCGTTGTCGCCGAGCTGCAGACCGGAGGGCAGCACGCCCATATTCGAGTGGTTCAGTTCCACTCGCAACGTGCCGCCGTCGCCGACCGGGATCGGAAAATCGAGGCGTTCATGTTTCACCCGCAGCTCGTCGAGCAGACGCAGTGCCTGCCGGGCGAAGTAGCCGAGCTCTGGATCGTTGCGTTTGGCCTCAAGCTCCGCGATCACGACGACGGGCAGTACGACTGCATGTTCGGCAAAGCAGAAAATCGCCTTCGGATCAGACAACAGCACCGAGGTGTCGAGCACATAGGTGCGCTCGCCCTGCCGCATCCGCCGACCGCGGTGTTGGCCGGCATCCGAGCTGGTGTTGGAGTTGGCGTCTGGCGTTTCGTCAGCACTCTCGACAGAGCTCGTCTGGTTCGAGAACTGATAGCCGGTTCGGTTCGGATTCACAACCACTCCCACCCCGCACCCGCAGGCGCGGATTTGGCTGGCGAGCTGACCACTTCTGGCTATTCAGGCCGATGAATGTGGCCGTCTCGATCAGGCGGTGTACCTGATGAGCATGACGCTACGACTCGTCTCCGTGAATCTGTTGAACGACACGCCAGCGTTTACCGGAGCGACATCTAGAAGGTGGCAGCGCTCGAATACGAGGTGAAGGCTCCGCGCACCATGTCCAGCGTCTCGGGTGCGAGTGCCGCATGCACACTCAGACGCACCGTTCCCTGACGTGTCGTCGAACTCACGCCGTGGTTGTGCAGTGATGCGCTGAGCAGGGTGAGCTGCTCGACCGGAGGCTCCAGCACGAGAATTCCGGCCCGTTCCCTGACATCGCGCGAGGATGCGACCGGCACGGTGAACTCGTCGGCCAGGTTGATCAGCGCGGTCACGTTGTCGGCCACCGCCGCTTCGATCGTCGCGACGCCCACCTCGTCGATCTCTTCGAGCGCGGCGGAGAAGCGTGCGAGAGCGATCGCATCGGGGTTGCTCACCTGAAAAGCCTTCGCCCCACTGCTCGGCGGGATGACCTCGTCCCAGACCTCATCGTCGTCGACGCCGGCAACGCCGGAGAAGACCGGAGTCAGTTGTTCCCTGGCCCGGTCGCTGAGCGCCAGGAACCCGGTTCCCCAACCGGCACGCGCCCATTTCTGGCCGCCGGAGGCCACGACATCCGCCAGCTCGAACGGTGCGTCGACGACGCCGAAGCCCTGGATCGCGTCGACGATGAGCAGGCGATCGCCGATCACCTGACGGATGCCTTCGAGGTCGGCGACATACCCGGTGCGGGCGTCGACCAGGCAGATTGCCACGGCGGCGGTCGTGGGGGTGAGCTGCTTCTTGATCTGACCGGGGGTGACCCGGCCGTGATCGGTCTCGAGCCAGGTCGGTTTCACGACGTGCAGCGCTTCGGCGGCGCGCACCGCGGCGAACGGGCCGCTCGGGAAGTCGCCGGGTGAGATCAGCAGCCCGCCGGTGAGCCCGAACATGGTGTGCATCAGACCGGTCGACGTGTTCGGCTGGAACACGATCTGGTCGCTGCGGAATCCGGTGGTCAGCGCGACGGCCTGCTGAAACCGATCGGTTTGGTTCAGAAGCGGGGCCAGACTGCCGTAGCGCGCACGGGAGAGCAGCTCGGTTTGCGCGGTGGATTCAGCGACGACGCTTGCTGAGAGCGGTCCGACCCGGGCGAAGTCGAGATAGCCGGGTTCTTCGAGAAATCCTTCGGCAAACTGCTCAATGGCGCTCATCTGGCCCTTTCTTTAGCCGCCGAAACGGCGTTGTCGTTTGGCGAAGTCGCGCAGGGCACGCAGAAAGTCAACCTGACGCAGGTCCGGCCCGAGCGCCTCAACGAAGTAGAACTCGCTGTGGGCGCTCTGCCAGAGCATGAAGTCGCTCAGTCGCTGCTCCCCCGAGGTGCGGATGACCAGGTCAGGGTCGGGCTGTCCCCCGGTGTACAGGTGCTGCCCGATCAGTTCGGGCGTGAGGGTCTCGGCGAGGTCTTCGAGTGTTCCACCGTGCGCGTGATGGGTGGCGACGATGCTGCGCATGGCGTCGGTGATCTCGGTGCGCCCGCCGTAGCCGACGGCGAGGTTGATGTGCAGGCCTTTTTTGCCGGCGGTGCGCGCTTCAGCCGCGTCGAGCGCGGCCACGAGCGGTTCGGGAAGCCCGGTCTTCGAGCCCACCTGCTGCACCGCCCAGTCGCGGTAGTGCGAGAGCTCTTCGGCTAGATCGGCGATGATCTCGAAGAGGGCGTTGAGCTCGTCGCTCTGCCGATTGGTGAGATTGTCGGAGGAAAGCAGGTAGAGGGTGACCACCGAGATGCCGAGGTCGTCACACCATTCGAGAAACTCGCGCATCTTCGCGGCGCCGGCCCGATGGCCGTGGGCGGCCGAGTCGTAGCCGAGCTGTTTGGCCCACCGGCGGTTTCCGTCGATGATCATCGCGACGTGGCGTGGTACGACATCCGGCGTCAGTCCGCGGCGCAGTCGACGCTGGTATACCTGGTAAAGGATGCCGCGCCCCGAAGGAACCTGCCGTTTCTGCACATATTTACGGTAGTCCACTCTGGCTTTGAATCCGATCAGTGAAGCGGTGCGCCGGGCGTAGGGTTGGTTCATGGCCGCATCGGACACTCCCCCGCTTTTGCCTCTGCTCGAGACTGAGACGCCGCGCGCCGAAGACCAGAAGCCCACCTGGCGCGGCTGGATTCACGCCGGAACCTTCCCGCTCACGATCATCCTCGGAGCCATCCTGTTGGTCATGGCCGACGGGCCCGCGGCGAAATGGAGTTCGGCCGTCTTCGTGGCCAGTTCCATGCTGCTGTTCGGCATCTCGGCGCTCTATCACCGCTTCAACTGGCAGCCGCGCACGAAGATGATGCTCAAGCGTTTCGACCACGCCAACATCTTTCTGCTGATCGCCGGCTCCTACACGCCGATCACCGTCTTGGCGCTCCCCCCGAACCAGGCCGTGCTGCTGCTCTCACTCGTCTGGGGTGGCGCCATCCTCGGCATCGCGTTCCGGATGTTCTGGATCGGTGCACCCCGATGGCTCTACGTGCCGCTCTACCTGGCACTCGGCTGGGGCGCGATGATGTACATCGTCGACTTCTTCCAGGCGAACGCGGCGATGATGACGCTCATCGTGATCGGCGGACTCTGCTACTCGGTCGGCGCCGTCGTCTATGCGATGAAGAAGCCCAACCCCGTGCCCGGAGTGTTCGGGTTCCACGAGATCTTCCACGCGCTCACCCTGGTGGCATTCCTCTGCCACTGGACGGCGATCCTGATCATCGCCACGCACCCGCTCTACCCATAGGGTGCGCGACCGCCGAGGCTACTTCTCCGACGTGCCGTTCTGCTCTGCGTGCTCCGACTGTTCGGCCTGCTCGGCAGCCAGACGCTCGCGAATCTGCTCACGGTAGGTCGTGCGACGGATGCGGCGCACGAGGTCGAAGCCGAGGAAGACGGTGGCAACGGCGACGAGGAAGATCGCGAAGAATCCGATGACGCCCGGAGTGACCAGGTCATCCGGCGGCGGAGTCTGGTCGCCGGCGGCGGCCCACACGGTGAGAGCTGTACTCAGAACGAGGTTCATGCCGTGTGCTCCACGCCGGCGAAGAGGTCGGATTCAGGCATGACGGTGTCAACTTTCGATTCAATGAGCTGGAAGTCTTCAAACGGCCAGGCCTTCCGAACCAGGTCGTTGGGCCAGAAGAAGAAGCTGCTGTTGGGGGCGACTTGGCTGGCGTGGGAGCGCAGCGCGGCGTCGCGCGTCTCGAGGAATTCGCCGACCGGAACGTGCGTCGTCGCCAGAGCCGGGTAGTCCTTCATCCACTCACGGGCCGCGCCGAGCGGTTCGAGCAGGTCAGAATCGGGCTCGGTCACGCTCAGTTCGAGGTACATCGCGTCGATGCGTTCGAGGTTGAAGATGCGGTCGTAGTAGAGCTTGTCGACCTGCCACGGTTCACCGGCGTCGGGATATTTGTCGGGATCCGCTGCATCGCGGAACGCAGCGATCGACACCTCGTGGGTACGGATGTGATCGGGGTGCGGGTAGCCGCCCTTTTCGTCATAGGTGACGAGCACGTGCGGGCGATACTCGCGGATGACGCGCACGAGCGGCTCAGCCGAAATCTCGACGGGAATCGCCGCGAAGGAGTTCGGCGGCACCGATCCGTCGTCGTTCATGCCGGAGTCCTGGTAGCCGAGCCAGCGGTGTTCAATGTCGAGGTGACGCTGCGCCTCGGCCATCTCCAGGCGGCGAAGTCCGGCCAGGTCGCGCTGCGCCATGGCGTTGTCGACCAAAGCCTCGTTGAGGATGCTGCCGCGTTCGCCGCCGGTGCAGCTGACGACGAGCACCTGGTCGCCCAAACTGCGGTAGTACGCGTAGGTGGCGGCACCCTTGCTCGACTCGTCGTCAGGATGTGCGTGCACTGCCAGTAGTCGACGTGTCACGAAACTCCTCCAGAATGCCAGATAACCTTAGGTGTAAGCCTAATCGTTGAACCTGAAGTGTGGAGTCGCCCCGTGACCGTGAACGCCGGAATCGACGAACGCTATGGGCGAACCCCGACGCGGCGGCTGCGCGACCGCCGCCTGCTCTGGGTGTTCGGCGGCATCTTCGCCGTCGTGCTCGTCGCCTGGGTGGTCTGGGCCGGATTCGATGCCCCGTCCTCGGTGATCGAAGCCAGAGACACCCGGCACGAGATCCTCAACGAAAACAGCGTGAAGGTGACATTCGAGGTGTCGATGCCACCCCAGACCGCGGCGAGCTGCGCGGTCGAAGCCCTGAACGAGGGATTCACCATCGTGGGCTGGAAGGTCATCGATCTTCCGCCATCCGATGCGTACACCCGGTCATTCACCGAGATTGTACGCACGACCGAATTGAGTAACACGGGATTGATTTACCGCTGCTGGCTGACCTAGACTGGCGTATTCGCCCCGGTTCTCGCCGGGGCGTCGACTATATCTGCGGGGCACGGGAGACCGGCTTCGCAATAGAGGAGAGTACCCATGACTACCGACACAACGGTGACCTGGTTGACCCAGGAGGCCTTTGACCGTCTCACGACGGAACTGGGCACCCTCAGCACTACCGGCCGCGAGGAGATCACGAAGAAGATCGAGTCGGCCCGTGAGGAAGGTGACCTCAAGGAGAACAGCGGTTACCACGCTGCAAAAGACGAGCAGGGAAAGATGGAGGCGCGCATCCGCACCCTCACCCAGCTGCTGCGCACCGCCGAGGTCGGCGACGCACCCGAGAGCCACGGCGTCGTGCAGCCCGGAACCGTCATCACTGCGACGATTGCCGGCGATGAGAGCCGCTTCCTGATCGGCAGCCGTGAGATCGCCGGAAACAGCGATCTCGACGTGTACAGCGAGCAGAGCCCGCTGGGAGCCGCGATCATTGGCCTCGTGGTCGGCGCGACGACCAGTTACACCGCTCCGAACGGCAGGGAAATCACCGTAGTGATCTCGAACGTGGAGACCTTCACCGGCAGCTAGGCGTTGCCTCACCGAGTGTTGAACATCTGAACGGGTCGGGATCCTGCGCTGGAGCAGGATCCCGGCCCGTTTGTCATGTCGGCCGCGGCAATCGCTAGTTGTCGCCCATTCTTTCCATCATGTTCCGGCCGTCGGAGAGCACCGGCGAAATCAGGCCGAAGACGTTGCCGTCGGGATCGAGCAGGTAGCCGACCCGACCGATACCCTCCATGTCTTCGAGCGGGAGCGCCTCAGTACCGCCGAGGCCGAGCCCTTTCGCGAACACGGCGTCGATATCATCGACACCGACCACGATGTTGCAGCCGTTGACCGGCGCCCCCACCTCGGGCCGCGGCCCCCGCCGTTCGGCCAGTCCTCCGTTGATTCCGCTCCCCGGCGCACCCGTGTTGTTGATGGATCCCTCACCGGTGTCGATCGCCCAATAGGCCATGTCGCCGAACTGGGTGAAGGTCCAGCCGAGCAACGCCGAGTAGAAATCGACAAGCTTCGGCGGGTCTGAGGCGTGAATTTCAAAGTGGACGACGAGATTGGCCATGAGTTCCTCCGTTGGCAACGTGAACTGAGATGAAGCGGATGCGTCGCATCGCGCGCTCAGACTACGCCGCGTTCGGGACCCGTTCAAGGGCGACGCAGCCACGAGAGGCCGGCCTCAGGCCGGCCCCTTCGCTGCCTCGTTCTAGTCGAAGTGCGGGTCGTAACCGGCAGCCCGCAGCACGTCGACGACCTTCTGGCGGTGCTCCGGTCCGCGGGTCTCGACGCTGATGTCGAGCTCGACTTCGCTGATCTGCAGTCCGACGCCGTGCCGGGTGTGCAGCACCTCGATCACGTTGGCGTGTGCCTCGGCCAGAAGTTCGGAGATGCGGGCGAGCTGGCCCGGGCGGTCGGGCAGCATGATGCGCAGCGTCAGGTACCGGCCGGAGGCGGCCAGACCATGGCTGATCACGCGCTGCATGAGCAGCGGGTCGATGTTTCCGCCGGAGAGAATGGCGACGGTCGGACCCGACGCGGTGATCTTGCCGGCGAGGATCGCGGCAACCGAGACGGCTCCGGCCGGTTCCACGACCAGCTTCGCCCGTTCGAGCAGCACGAGCAGGGCCCTGGCGATGTCGTCTTCGGTGACGGTGACGATCTCATCGACGATTTCCTTGATGATTTCGAAGTTCAGCATGCCGGGCCGTGCGACAGCGATGCCGTCGGCGATGGTCGGCTGAATGACGATCTCCGTCACCCTTCCGGCCTCGATCGACAGCGGGTAGGGCGCGGCGTTTGCCGCCTGCACGCCGATGATCCGCACGCGACGGCCCTCAAGTGCTGCGCGCTGCTTGAGTGCGCCGGCGACACCGGAGATCAAGCCACCGCCACCGATGGGAACGACGACGGTCTCGACATCCGGAACCTGGTCGRCAATTTCGAGACCGACGGTTCCCTGGCCGGTGATCACATCGATGTGGTCGAACGGCGGGATCAGAATCGCGCCGGTCTCGGCCGCGAAATCGGCTGCGGCCTGCAACGGCTCGGCGACGGTGTGGCCGCGCAGGATGACCTGCGCGCCGTAGTCGCGCGTGGCCTGCAGCTTCGGCAGGGGAACCCCGACCGGCATGAAGATCGTGGCCGCGATGCCGAGCTCGCGCGCGGCGAACGCCACGCCCTGGGCGTGGTTGCCGGCCGACGCGGCGACAACGCCGCGCGCCTTCTCCTCGTCGGTCAGCTGCGACAGCCGATTGTAGGCACCACGGATCTTGTAGGAGCCGGTGCGCTGCAGGTTCTCGCATTTCAGGTGAACGCTCTGGCCCAGCACGTCGCTGAGGTAGCGCGACGTCTCCATCGGAGTGACCCGGGCAACTCGTGCGACGACAGCGCGCGCAGCTTCGAAATCAGCCAGGCTGGGGCCGACAAGGGTGATGTCTGTCATTCGTTCTTCTCTTCCAGGTTGCGACGAAATCCGGGGCGGCTCTGCGGAACGGTCCGCCAAAGCGGAGAGCTCGGGGCCAGAAGGATCTGCGGCGGTGTTGTCCGCCAGACACCGCTCGAAATGTAGTTGACCATGACGTTGAGCACCGCGGCTACGGGAACCGCGAACAGGGCGCCGGGGATGCCCGCCAGCAGCGAACCGGCGGCGACGACAAGCACCACGGCCAGCGGATGCACTTTCACCGCGGTGCCCATGATCAACGGTTGCAGCACGTGCCCCTCGAGTTGCTGAACCAGCAGCACGACGCCGAGCATGAGCAGCGCGATGAACGGACCGTTGAAGATCAGGGCGATGAGCACCGCGACAATTCCGGTGGCCACCGCTCCGACGATCGGGATGAACGACCCGAGAAACACCAGCACGGCGATCGGAATCGCCATCGGCACACCGAGAATCGCCGCGCCGAGCCCGATACCGACGGCGTCGAGGGACGCCACGAGGATCTGCACCTTGACGAAGTTGCCGAGGGTTGCCCAGCCCGCGATACCGGCGCCGCTCACGGCTGCCCGAGCACGCCGCGGGAAGACCCGCACGATCCACGACCAGATTCCTTTTCCATCGATCAGGATGAAGAGCAGGCTGAACAGGGTCAACAGCAGGCCGGTGAGCAGATGTCCGAGCGAGATTCCCACGGTGAGCGCGCCGCTGACGAAAATCTGGCTGTCGGCTTGAAGTGAGGACCAGGCTTGGTTCAGAAAATCGGAAATCTGCGCGTCGGTCAGATGCAAGGGAGAGGCAAGGAGAAAGTCTTTGAGCTCCTGGTACGACGTGGCGAGACGATCTGAGAGCCCGGCGGATCCATCGGCAATCTGGGTTGCCGCGAGGGTGATCAACCCGCCGACGATGGCGAGGGCGCCGATCATCGATGTGGCAACGGCCAAGCCGCGCGGCCAACGGTGGCGTACCAAGAAGGCCACGAGCGGCAGCAAGAGCGCTGAAATCAACACGGCGACCAACAGCGGAATGACGATGAGCCGCAGCTGCACGATGAGGAAAATGAACACGGCGATCGCCGCGGCGATCAGCAACAGACGCCACGACCAGGCACCGGCCAGTCGAACGCCGCCGGGGATCGACTCGTCGATGCGAGTGTTCGAGAGTTCCGGCGTGCCGGAATCAGGCGTGACGACGTCGGGGGCAGCCGGCCGATTTCGACCGCGAAACCACGTTCCCCAACCCGATTTTCCCGTCGATTCGTTCACTCACCCAGTCTAGGACCGAGCATTGCCCTCGCATGTCGGCGCCAGGAGTTAGGGTCGAATCGATGACTGACACTCTCTCCCCCGCCCTTGCTCGACGTGTTGCCCTTGCTGCCCAGGGTTTCGGGCGCGCTCCGGCGCGCACTCCCGCGCGGGCACCGGGCATCCGTCAGCTCGACTCGCTCGTCAACCGTCTGCAATTGCTGCAGATCGACTCGGTCAACGTGTTCGAGCGCAGCCATTACCTTCCGGTGTTCAGCCGACTGGGCGCCTACGACAAGGCGGTTCTTGACCGGCTCACCGCGGCGAAGACCGGGCGGTACACCGAGTATTGGGCGCATGAGGCATCGATTCTGCCGCTCGACACCTGGCCGCTGTTTCGCTGGCGCATGCAGGCTTACCGCGACCACGCGGCCGGCGACGCCGCGCATTGGTCGCACGCCAACCGGGCCATGCTCGAGTGGCTGCGTGCCGAACTGGCCGAGAAGGGCCCGCTGCCCGCCAGCGAGATCGAGCACGATGCGAACAAGCGCAGCGGCCCGTGGTGGGGTTGGTCGGATGTGAAGACGGGCCTCGAGGTGCTGTTTCGGTGGGGCGAAGTGGTCAGCGCCGGGCGCAACCGATTCGAGCGCGTCTATGCGTTGCCGGAGCAGGTGCTGCCGACGGAGTTGCTCGGCCGGGAGGTCAGCCGCGAGGATGCCCACCGCGCGTTGATCGCGCGGTCCGCCGCCGCTCATGGCGTCGGCACAGTGAAGGACTTCGCGGATTACTTTCGATTGAAGACCGCCCCGACCCGCCAGGCGATCCAGGAGCTGGAAGAAACCGGCGAGTTGATTCCGGTCACTGTTCCCGGCTGGGGCGCCCGTGCAGGTTCAGCCAGCACGGCCGGGGCCGCCTGGCTGCATCGCGATGCACGACTGCCGCGCTCCATCGATGCGGCAACCGTGCTCTCCCCGTTCGACCCGGTGGTCTGGGAACGCGCTCGCGCCCTGCGGCTGTTCGACTTTCGCTACCGCATCGAGATCTACACTCCGAAACCACAGCGCGTATTCGGCTACTACGTGCTCCCGGTGCTGCTCGGCGACACAATCGTCGGCCGGGTTGACCTGAAGAACGACCGGCAGGCCGGTGTTTTGCGCGTGCAGGCCGCGTGGGCCGAGCCGGGCGCACCCGCCGACACCGCCGCCCGGCTCGCCCCGGTGCTGCGCGAGGCGGCCGCGTGGCAGGGTCTCGGCGAGATCGTCGTGGCTCCGACCGGCACACTCGCCGGGGCATTGGCCTCTGAGTTGCGCTGACCAGCTAGAAGGTGCGACCCATCGTTTCCAGACGCGCGACCCGGTCCGCGATCGGCGGGTGGGTGCTGAACAGCTTGTTCATCATGCCCGGCTTCAGCGGGTTCGAGATCCACAGGTGCGACATCGACGAGTTCTGACGCCTCATCGGACGCCCATGGGCTTCGAGCTTCAACAGCGCACTGGCGAGGGCATCCGGGTGCCGGGTGGTCATCGCGCTCGTCGCATCCGCGAGGTATTCACGCTGACGTGACACGGCCAGCTGAACCATGGTGGCCACCAGGGGCGCCACCAACATCGCGACGAGACCGAACACCATCACCACGGGGTTGCCGTTGTTGTTGTTATTGCGGCCGAAGAACGCCATGCGCAGGAACATGTCGGAGATGAAGCCGACCGCGACCACGAGACCGAAGACGATCATCGACACGCGGATGTCGTAGTTCTGCACGTGGCCGAGTTCGTGGGCCATCACGCCTTCGAGTTCCGAGTCGTCCATGATGTCGAGCAGCCCGGTCGTTGCGGCGACCATGGCATGCTCCGGATCACGGCCGGTGGCGAAGGCGTTCGGCGCCGGGTCGTTGATGATGTAGATCTCGGGCATGGGCGTGCCGGTGGTGATCGACAGATTCTCGACGGTGTTCCAGAGCCGGGGGTGGTCGGCCTTGCTGTTGACCCTGATTCCACCGCTCATCGAGATCGCCTGACGACCCGCCATGAAGTACTGGAACACGGCGTAGGCCGTCGCGAAAACCAGCGTGAAGATCAGGATCGAATAGCTGCCCTGTCCGTAGACGGCGTTCGCCAACCAGCCGAGCCCGCCGATGATGACGAGAAAGAACAGGATGATGAAAACGGTGTTGCGCTTATTGCGCGCGATCGCGCTATACATCGACGCCTGCCGTTAGAACTGAACGCGCGGCGGCTCCGCAATTGCTGCGGAGTCGGCGACCTCAAAGAAGTCGCGCTGGCTGAAGCCGAGGTTCTTGGCGATCATGTTGTTCGGGAACACCYGAATCTTCGTGTTGAACTCGCGCACGCCACCGTTGAAGAAACGGCGCGACGCCTGAATCTTGTCTTCGGTGTCGACCAGTTCGCCCTGCAACTGCAGGTAGTTCTGGCTCGCCTGCAGCTGCGGGTAGGCCTCGGCCACGGCGAAGATGCTCTTCAGGGCGGTCTGCATGTGGTTCTCAGCAGCGGATGCCTCGGCCGGGCTCTGAGCGGACAGAGTCTCGGCGCGTGCCTTGGTCACGTTCTCGAAGACGCCACGCTCGTGTGCCGCATATCCCTTGACCGATTCGATCAGGTTGGGGATCAGATCGGCACGTCGCTTGAGCTGCACCGTGATGTCGCTCCAGGCTTCATCAACACGAACTTTCAGCGTGATGAGCGAGTTGTAGGTTGCCCAGAAGTAAATGCCGACAATGAGGGCAATTACAACGACGATGAGAACCGGGATGAGCCATTCCATGGCAGCGACTCCTTGTGATTGTGCGGGCAGACACGCCCGTAGATGGTGCAAAATCCATACTATCTGCGGCGCCAGGGGCTCCCATGCGCTTCCCATGACTCTCCAAGGTAAGTGGCGGCGCGCTCCCACTCCCCCGGCGGCCGAACGGGCCGTATGCTCACTGCATGAGTGAGTCGCCGGAGGTCAGCGCGCAGGGTCGCGGACGTCCGAGAGGGCGCCCCCGAGCGGGTGCGGAGGCCGACACTCGTTCGCTCATTCTGCGCGCGGCCGGAGTCGAATTTGCAGACAAGGGTTACGAAGCGGCGTCGCTTCGAGCGATTGCCCGCCGGGCCGGCGTCGATCCTGCTCTGGTGCATCACTATTTCACCGATAAGGCCGATCTCTTCGCCGAGACCATCCAGGCGCCGTTCCGACCAGACCTCGTCGTGCCGCGCATCCTGGCCGGTCCGCGGGATCGCGTCGGCGAGAGTCTCGCCCGGTTCGTGCTGACCGCGCTCTCGTCCCCCGCCGCAGAGGCCAAGGCCGTTCTGGTGTTGCGCACCGCCATCGGGCACAACGCGGCGAGCCGAATGCTGCGCGAGTTTCTCGTGCGCGAGGTGTTCCACCGCATCGCTGCCGGTGTCGACGCTCCTGACGCAGAGTTTCGGGCGGCCCTCGCTGCCTCGCAGGTCGTCGGCACCATTGTTGCCCGGCACATCCTGAAAATCGAGCCGCTGGCCAGTGCGCCGATCGAGGATGTCGTGGCGCGAATCGGGCCGGTGCTGCAGTGGCATCTGATCGACTACACGCCATCGTCCGGGCCCCGATCAGACGAAAACGCTAGCCCCTTGACAGTCCCGGAAACACGAGCGAATAATTCATCACATGGTGAATAACGAGGGTCCGGCCATCCTCATCGACAACCTGGTGGTTCGTCGAGGTCATACCCCTGTGCTTCACGGCCTGAACCTGGAGATCGCACGCGGTGGTGTGGTCGGACTGCTCGGCCCCAGCGGATGCGGCAAGACCACGTTGATGCGCGCGATCGTGGGGGTGCAGGTGGTGAAGTCGGGCACCGTCACGGTGCTCGGTCAGAACGCCGGATCGCCCGCTTTGCGCCATCGCTTCGGCTACGTCACCCAGTCATCGAGCGTCTATGACGACCTCACCGTGCGACAGAACCTGCAGTATTTTCGTGCGGTCCTGAAGGTTCCGAAATCCGACGTCGACCGGGTGCTCGAAGAGACCGATCTGCGCGCTCAGGCCGGTCAGCTTGTCTCGTCGCTCTCGGGCGGTCAGCGCAGCCGGGTCTCGTTGGCCGGCGCCCTGCTCGGCACGCCGGAGCTTCTCGTGCTCGATGAGCCGACAGTCGGCCTCGACCCGGTGCTGCGCGTCGACCTCTGGGCTCTCTTTCACCGCCTGGCGGATGCGGGAGTGACGTTGCTAGTGTCGAGTCACGTCATGGACGAAGCCACCCGGTGCGACCGGCTGCTGTTGATGCGCGATGGCGAGATGCTGGCCGACGACACCCCAGCGGGACTCCTCGCCTCGACCGGCGCGGCCGACACCGAGACGGCGTTCCTGACGCTGATCGAGGGGCCCGCGACCCGGGAGGCTTCGACGCCAGACCCGATGTCGACCACGCAGCCGCCGACGACCGACGAGAGGAATGCGTCGTGAACCCGCAGCGCACGCTCGCCACCGCCGGCCGCATCCTCAGCCAGATTCGTCATGACCCGCGCACGATCGGGCTGCTACTCATCGTGCCGAGCCTCTTGATCGGCCTCGTCGCCTGGATCTTCTCGGACACCGATACCTTTTCGGTGATCGGGCCGTCGATGATCGCCCTGTTCCCGTTCATCGTGATGTTCCTGGTCACGAGCATCACCACACTCAGGGAACGCCGCACCGGCACCCTCGAGCGGCTACTGTCGATGCCGCTCGGCAAAGGGGATCTGATCCTCGGCTACACCCTGGCCTTCGGTCTGTTGGCCGTGCTGCAATCGTCGATCGCCGTCGGCTTCGCGGTCTGGGTCTGCGGGCTCACCATCGAGGGTTCGATCTGGCTGCTGCTCGCGGTCGCCGTGGCCGACGCGATCCTCGGCACCACGCTCGGGTTGCTCGCCAGCGCGTTCGCCAACACCGAATTCCAGGTTGTGCAGTTCATGCCAGTGATCGTGTTTCCGCAGATTCTGCTCGGCGGCATTTTCATCGCCCGGTCCGACCTTCCCCCCGGATTGCAAGAGATCAGCGATTGGCTGCCACTCTCGCATGCGATCGATGCGATGCAGGCGGTGGCCACCGACTCGCACGATGCCGCCTACATCGGCGGCGAGCTGCTCATCCTCGGCGCCTGGATCATCGGAGCGATCGTTGTCGGGTCGGTGACGCTGCGGCGTCGCACGCCGTAATCGCCGCGGCCGCCAATAAATGTGGCGCGGTGGGTTGCACTCCACCAAAAGATCCCGCTACGTTATTGCATACGCCATCTGACGAAAGGAGCCGCATCGTGATTACTTCAGCACAAGCATTCGCATCTCGCACCACCGCCGGCTTCGTCGGCGTCTTCACCGCCTGATCGGCCAGTAGATAGCCCACCGGTCCAGACGGTGGTGACGCTTTCGAAGCTCGACCAGGCAGCATCCGCACTGCTGGGCACTCGCCGGCCTCAGGTCATTCACCCCCGCTCACGGCGCGCGTCTTCGCGCAGCCGTCTCGGCCGCTTTTGAGCAGCCACCCCGCTATTCGGCGACCCCGGACGCTCTGCAGAGCGCCCGGATTCGCTGACCTCTGACTCAGAGTCATCAAAGGAATCAATCACCATGAATACCCATCTGGCGCCCCTGCCCGGGCTCCACACCCACCCGCCCCAACCCGAGAGCGCTCCGGAGATACGCACACCCGTGCGCCGTGTCGGCCCGCTCGATCGTGCCGCCATGTATCTCGGCGTTGCGCTCATCCGCTGGAGTCGCCGGCCCGCTCGGGCCGCGGCGCGACGCGAGCGACCAGGCTTCAACGCCGAAGAGCTCGAACGTCGCAGAGAAACGGACCACAATCTCGCTCTCGCGATGATCCCGTTTCGGTAGACATCAACGCACAGAATGGCATCAACGCACAGATTGGGTCGTCACCGAGGTTTCATCCTCGGTGACGACCCATTCGCCGTCGAAATGACGGGCGAGCAGTCGCAGCTCGCACCCTAGGCGCGGTTGGCGAGTACCTCCTGCAACCAGCGATAGGACGACTTGGGCGTGCGCGTCTGATCGTCGAACTTGACGTGCACGAGCCCCTGTCGCTGGGTGTAGCCGGCCTCCCATTCGAAGCCGTCGAGCAGCGACCAGACGAAACAACCGCGCAGGTCGACGCCGTGCGCGACTCCCCCGGTTCCGACCGCGTCGAGCGCGACGCTGAGGTGCTCGGCGAGATAGTCGATGCGGAGCGGGTCGTCGACCTCTCCGTAGATGTCGGCGGCGTCGGGGTAGCCGGCTCCGAGCGCGGTCAACACCACCGGTGGAAGGGCCTCGGCATACCGATCGCGGAGCTCTTGCAGCGCGACGCCCAGATACTCGGGCGCGTTCGGGCGCCCCGCACCGGTGACGGGATGCTCACGCAAGGTTTGAAGATGGAACGGCAACCGGGTCACCGGTCTTCCCGAACCGGCGGCCTCGGCGTCGATCTCCGCGGCCCGGCGCGACCCGGCCGGGGCGGCTCCGGACCCCGCAGCGACCCGAGACGGCCCGACATAGTTCAGTCCATAGAAGTCAAGCGGCTGGTGGATGACCCGGAGGTCGTCCGGGTCGGTCTCCGTGAGCATCCGTGCGTCTGACGCGAACGGTTCCGGCGGTGCCGGGTAGCGCCCGAGCAGCACCGCATCGGCGACGAGGCGGTTGTGCAACAGGTCATAGAGATCGGCGTAGATGCCGTCTTCTTCACGGTCGGTGGCCGGCTGCACCGGGGAGTGCGCGTGGGTAATTCCGATCTGGCCACGCACATCGGCGGCGCGCAGGCCCTGAACGGCCAGGCCGTGGCCGAGCAGCTGGTGGTGCGCGGTCGGGAGGGCGTCGAAAAGCAGGGTGTCGCCAGGCGCCTGGGTGCCGAGCAGGTAGCCGTTCAGCATCACGGCCGACGGTTCGTTGAGCGTGACCCAGGAGTGGATGCGGTCGCCGAAGACTCCGCCGACCTCATAGGCGTAGTCGCCGAAGCGGCCGGCCGTGTCGCGGTTGCGCCAACCGCCGCGGAGGGTGGCCGGGGTGTCCCAGTGGAACAGGGTCGCCATCGGTGAGATGCCGGCCGCGAGTAATTCGTCGAGCAGACGGTCGTAGAAGGCGATGCCGGCCCGATTGAGTGCGCCGCGGCCATCCGGCTGCAGACGAGGCCAGCCGAAGGAAAACCGATAGCTGTCGACGCCGAGTTCGGCCAACAACGTCACATCTTCACTCAGCCGGTGGAAGTGGTCGGCCGACACCGAGGCGTTTGAGCCGTCGACGATGCGTCCGGGCTGGGTAGTGAACCAGTCCCAGACCGATTCGGCCCGCCCGCCGTCACGCGCGCCGCCCTCGATTTGAAAGGCGGATGTCGCGGTACCGACCTGGAATCCGGCCGGAAGGCGATCCCCGAGTTCCGAAGCCCGACGGGGCCATTCGCGGGTGGCCGGGCTGTTGCGTGTCATCGTCGAGGAGTCTTTCGGGTCGGTGTTCGTGAAGCGGCGCTCGGGGTCAAGCCTGACACGAACCACGACGGGATCGTCACCGTCACGTGCGACAGTCCCGGCGAAACCGCTACCCCGCCTGGAGCCGCGCTATCTCTGCGCGAGCCTTACTCACGAGCTCGTCGTTGGTATGCGCGTGGCCCCACAGACCCCAGCCGCCTGGGGTGGCTTCGGTCAGGAGAACCCAGGTGCGTTCCGACAGACTCTGATCGCCCGCCGCGTCGGCGACGATCTGGGCGAACTGCGCGACGACGGCGAGCTGTTTGTCGCGGTCGAGAGCGCCGGCATTGGTCAGCACCTGCACCCGCACGTAGTTGCTCTCGCCGTCGACGTTGGCAATAGTGCCGGGCGGCATGTCATGAATGAACCCGGCCGTGTTCTGCCGGAACATCGGAATGTCAGGAACTTGTTCAATCGCCTTGAGGGTATCTGCGAGCTTCACCGCAAGCGCGTGCGGGTCGCTGAACGTACCGGCAGTGGCGTACACATCGATCATCGGCATGGCCGACCTCCATCTCAGTTAGCACCACTATGACGAGAAGACGGGGAACAATCGAGGCCGTCGGCGAGATCTGCTGTTCTGCTTATCGTCGAGCTATCGTCCGAGCACTCTGTCGAGATAGACATTGGTGAAGCGGCGTTCCGGGTCGAGCCGGTTGCGCACCGCGACGAACTCGTCGAAATGCGGGTACACGGTGCGCAACGACTCCGCGTTTTGATAGTGCATCTTGCCCCAGTGCGGGCGCCCGCCGTGGCCACGCATGATCGCCTCGACCGCCATGAAGTACTCGGTGGGGTTCTCCCGAAAATACCGGTGCACGGCGATGTAGCCGGTGGCCCGGCCGCCCGCGGTCGACATCCAGAGGTCGTCGGCAGCGGCGGAGCGTACCTCGATCGGGAAGGAGATCTTCCAGCCACGCTTCTCAATCAGCGCACGCACCTCGCGCAGAGCGGCGGGCACCGCCTCGAGCGGGATCGCGTATTCCATCTCCCGAAACCTCACCGTGCGGTTGGTCACGAACACGCTCGGTGACAGATCGGTGAAGTCGCGGCGGCCCGAGACCTTCTCGGCCATCCGGCTGAAGCCGGGCACCAGCGGCGGGATCGCGGCGCCAAGCCCGCAGGTCACCCGGTAAAGCCCGTTGGCGAGCAGCTCGTCATCGACCCACCGCCCGAACCGAGGCAGCGGTGCGCGGGCGGCATCCGTGGGAAGCCGGGTGTTGGTTTTCGTCAGCGCGGTCTGGGTGTGCGGAAACCAGTAGAACTCGAAGTGGTCGACGGCGGCCGAGCGTTCGAGAAAGCCGTCGACCACCGCGTCGAGCGGCTCGGCGATTTCGACGGCGTGAAGCAGGAAAGCCGGTACGCATTGAATGGTCACGTCGACGAGGATGCCGAGGGCGCCGAGTCCGAGACGGGCCGCCGGCAGCAGCTCGGAATTTTCGGTTTCGCTCACATGCAGCACGCTGCCGTCGCCGGTGACGAGGGTGAGGGCGACGATCTGGGTGGCCAGGCCGCCGAATGCTCCCCCGGTGCCGTGCGTGCCGGTGGAAGTGGCGCCCGAGATGCTCTGCCGGTCGATGTCGCCCATGTTCGCCAGGGCCAGCCCATACGGGGCGAGCAGCGCGGGCAGCTGATGCAGACGGGTTCCGGCCGCCACCGTCACCCGTCCGGCCGCTTCGTCGACGCCGATGATGCCGCTGATGTCGTTCAGGTCGAGTTGCACGCCGGTTGCCACGGCAATGCCAGTGAAGCTGTGCCCGGCGCCGACCGCTTTGATCCGCATTCCCGCCTTGCCGGCGGCGATGACGGCGCGTTGCACTGCCTCAGCGCTCGTGGGCCGTTCGACACGTTTCGGGCGCACCTTCTCGGTGCGCGCCCAGTTGTGCCACACAGCTCCGCTCGCCGTCATAGAAATGCCTTTCCTTCGCCTCGATAAGTGGGGGTCATGTCGACGACGGTTCCGTTGTCGACCAGCGCGAACTCATTGACGTGCTCGCTGAGTTCGCCGGATTTGGTGTGACGCAACCAGACGCGGTCGCCGACCGCTAGCCGCGCGGCATCGGGCCCGGTCAGCGGGGACTGCACCTCGCCCGCCATCTCGCGGGGCACCATCTGCAGCCGTTCCGGCCACACGATGCGCGGCATCCGGTCGACGCCGGGCGGGCCGGATGCGATCCAGCCGCCGCCGAGAAGTGTCGCCATCTCCGGGGTGGGCTTCCGCACGACCGAGAGCGCGAATGCCGCGGCAGGTGCGGGCTGGAAGCCGGAGTAGTTGTCGAAGAGGTGTCCGCCGAAGAAACCGCTACCGGCGGCGATGTCGGTCACCGACGTGTCGTCGTGGGTGCTCTCCAGCGACCCGGTTCCGCCGCCGTTGACGAACTCGAGGTCAGCGACGAGGCGCACCGCGGCGACGGCCGCAGCGCGACGCTCGGCGAGTTCGGGGATCGACTGCTTGCGCATCCAACTGTTGATACGGCCGCCGACCGGCTTGCCGGCCGGCTTGTCGCCGACGCCGGCGATCTGGGCCTCGTAGCCCATCATTCCGACGAGGGCGAAACCCGGCCGGGACACGATGGCGATGGCCAGGGCGTGCGCCGCTTTCGCCGTGTGCACTGGCGAACGCCAGACGCCGAGGTGACCGAGCACCGGGGCATCCCACGAGGAGTCAAGCTCGAGGCAGACCCGGATCGTCTCGCGCTGGTTCGGTGCGATCACGGAGTCAATGAAGTCGAGCTGCGCAATCGAATCGACCATCACGGTGACCTTCGCCGCGTACTGCGCCGAGCGACCGAGGCGTTCAATCGCCGCACGGTCGGCGGTCGGATAGCCGACCACGATGTCGTCGACGGTGTCGGAGAGCCAGAGCGCTTCGGCGAGCGTATAGGCGAGCACACCCTGATAGCCGGGCGTGGCCAGGATCGCCTCGATCACGCTACGCACCCGGATCGACTTGGTGGCGACCCGGATCGGGGTGCCCTGCGCCCTCGCCAGCATGTCGTGGCTGTTGTGCCGCAGCGCGTCGAGATGGATGGCCGCGACCGGGGCGTCGAGGTGCACGGTCGCAGCCGTCAGCTCGGGCCAGTACCGGGCCGGCGCGAGCCAGGGGGCCGATGCCGCGCGTTGGGAGAGGTCCAGGGTCACGGTCATCGCACCGACTTCACTTTCGCTACGGCCAGGGCTCCCGCGAACGCGAAGACCCCCGACAGGATGAACAATCCGAAGAATCCGCCGAGGGCGGCGACGGCGGCCGCGCCGAGCAATGGCGCGACGGCCTGCGGAACGGCGGTGGCGATGTTCATGATCCCGAGGTCCTTGCCGCGCGAGGCCGGGTCGGGCAGCACCTGGGTGGCGAGCGCCTGGTCGACCGAGAGGAAGCATCCGTAGCCGAGGCCCAGCAGCCCCGCCGCGACCATCGCGGCGGTCAAGTCGGGAATGAACGCCAGCATGAGCGCCGCGACGCCCTGCAACGCGGATGCCACAAAGACGAACACCTTGCGGCGACCGAGCTTGTCGCTGAGCTGGCCGAGAAAGATCGACGCGATGATCACGAACACCATGTAGATCAGGGTGAGCAGGATCAAGTCGTCTTCGGCGTTCTTGTCGTTCAGACCGAACATCAAAAAATACAACAGCAGGGTGGTGCCGAGGGCGTTGCCGAAGTTCACCAGCACCCGGCTGAGCAACGTCCAGCCGAAGTCAGGGTGCTCCCGCGGGCTGATCCACAGGCTCTCGATGATGGCGCGACGCGTCATCGGTTCGCGCTGCTCGGGGGTCAGCACCGCGTCGGGCAGGAACAGGAACGGAACGACCAGGAGCAGCAGCAGGATGGCGACGACCGCGTAGCCGGCGAAGGTGCCGGTGAACAGCATGGTCACGAGCAACAGCCCCAAGATGATGCCGACGGCTTGCGGCGCGGACAGCCACCCCGACACATAGCCGCGCTGGTTCACTGGAACCTGGTCGGAGATGGTGGCGGTCAGGGCCGCGGTCAACACGCAGAAGCCGGTGAGGGCGAGCGCCCAGAACACGCCGATCCCGACCAGGCTCTGCTGCACGCCGAGCAGCAGCAGCGCCGCCGCGAACAGCACGGATCCGCCCGCGATCCACGGCCGGCGGCGGCCGAATCGCGAGGTGGTGCGGTCGGAGAGGGCTCCGGTCAGCGGATAGGCGATGATCGCGCAGAGACCCGCGATGCCCGAGATGATGCCGAAGGCGACAACGCTGTCGACCCAGTTCTCGGGATGCAGTTGTTTGTCGATCTGCGCGGGCAGCAGCAGCTGCACCGGCGTGAGCTGGGCCATCCAGATGCCGAGCCAGGCCGTTGCGAAGGCGGCGATCCAGCGGCCCGGCACGCGCCGGGTCGGTTCGGCGAAGACGCCGACGAGGGCTGTGGCATGACCGGAGCCGTGCGTGCCATGGCCGGAGCCGGAGTGCTGACTGGTACCCGTGCTGTCGCTGTTGCTCATGCCGGCCTCGCCAATCCTGCGACGGCATCCGCCGCAAAATCCATGAGGGATGCCGCGGCTGCGTCATCCCGATTCACCAACCAGGCCAGGGTCAGCCCGTCGGTGAGCGCGATGAGAATGCGTGCCACCTCCTCGACCGGTCGATCCCAGACCACGTTTGTCGCCTCAGCGCCGGCAGCGAGTGCCGTCGATGCAAGGGCGTAGTAGTGCTCGTACTGCATGCGGGCGAGGTGCTCCCCCGCCGGGGTGCGCAACGCATAGTGCGTCAGCTCGAACATGGCCTTCTCGCGCTGCGGGTCGGCGTGCATCGAATCGAGGTAGCTCTGGATTCCGGCGCGCAGTACATCGCGCACTGTCGCTCCCGCCGGGGTCTCTGGCAAGGCGACGGACTGCTCTTCTTGCCTGACGACCTCGCGGATCAGTTCGGCCATGAGCTCGTCGTGTGACGCGAACGCGTAGTGGAAACTGGCGAGCGACATTCCCGCCTCGGCCACGATGGCGCGGGTGGTCGCAGCGGTGACGCCGCGCTGCGCAACGACGCGCAGCGCCGCCTGAATCAGCGCATCTCGGCGCTCAGCAGTAGGGATGCGTGGCACGAGGCCCCCTCACACTCCGACGGGTAAGAAGTGGGTCAAATGACCCAGTCGCAAGTATGCACCATGAACCGCCCATCCGGCACTATCGTCGTACCGTGCGCTTAGGAGTTCTCGACGTCGGATCCAACACCGTTCACCTTCTGGTGGTCGATGCTCATGAGGGCGCCGTGCCGTTGCCGCAGGTGTCCGACAAGGCGGTGCTGCGCTTGATGCGCTATCTCACCCCCGACGGCGCCATCACCGAAGAAGGCGTGCTGGCCATTATCGCCGCCGTGCAGAATGCGGCGAATGTCGCCAAACAGCACAACATCGACGAGCTTCTCCCGTTCGCGACCTCGGCGCTGCGTGACGCGACGAATGGTCCCGAGTTGCTGGCGCGGGTGGAACGCGAGACCGGCGTCGCCCTGCAGGTTCTGTCGGGTGAAGACGAGTCGAGACTCACCTTCCTGGCCGTTCGGCGCTGGTACGGCTGGTCGGCCGGCAACATCCTGCTCTTCGACATCGGCGGTGGCTCGCTGGAGATCGCCAGCGGCGCGAACGAGATTCCCGACGTGGCGGTGTCGCTTCCGCTCGGTGCCGGCCGTTCGACCGTCGGGTTCCTGCACAACGACCCTCCCCTGCCCGAGGAGGTGACGGCGCTGCGTGAGCACGCCGCCCGGGTGTTGGCGGATGCCGTCAGCGCGTTCTCCGGTGAGCCGGAGCCGCATCACATCGTCGGTTCGTCGAAGACGATCCGGTCGCTGGCCCGGCTCGCCGGTTCAACCCAGGATGGCGTCGGCTCGCTCGATCGCATCCTGCTGCGTCGCTCACAACTCAACGACTGGGTGCCGCGTCTGGCCCGGATTCCTGCCGACGCCCGTCCGGCTCTGCCCGGCATCACGGCCGATCGCACCTTTCAGATCGTGGCAGGCGGAATCGTGCTCGGCGAGGCGATGTCCGCCTTCGACGCGACCGCGCTCGAGGTGTCGCCCTGGGCGCTGCGTGAGGGCATCATCCTGCGGTACCTCGACCGCCTCTAAGCGACCGGCGATCAAGCCGAACCGGTGATCGAGCCGAACCGGTGATCGAGCCTGTCGACGCTTCTATGGGTCGTGTCAAGTGGCGTTCGCGTTGAGTTTCCTGAAGAGTGAGCGTGCGATGTAGCGCTTGAGGCAGCGCAGGATCTTCTCGGGGGTCTTGCCTTCTTGGGTGCGTTTGGCGACGTA